>JAISHN010000060.1 GCA_031262635.1 Holosporaceae bacterium | reverse complement strand
TGTTTTTCGTAACATTATTAATTCCAGAAAAATACCTATTTATCAAATCGTTCATGCCCACATAGCCTCATATGATATATCCATATAACCATAGCATCTTTTACGGGGTGGAGGAAGCTGGGGTGAGGGGGGAAAGCAATGGAATACGACTTATCTTTCGCTCCTGTCGTCTTCCGTTCGCGCGAAGCAAGGATGATGAAAAAAGGAGGAAACCTTCTCCCTCTCTCCTCGCGAGAAAGGGTCGTGGCGAGAGGGGCATGTCGTCGTCTCTCCGTCATCCTAGAGCGAAGCGAAGGATCCAAGCGGCGAAGAAGCGGGAAAGTTGTATGGATCCTTCGGCCGCAAGCGGCCTCGAGGATGACGGAAGGAAAGCGTAAGGGCGGGCACAGGCCCTGCCATTAACTAGTTATTTTTATGACTTATCAAGCGGGAGCAATTATAGAAAAAACCTCTCCCACGCATTTGCGAACGGGAGAGGTTCTTTTATTACCTAATATATAACAGTTTGTCAGTAACACAGCCACTTGTCGGCGGCTGAAGTGTCAGCAATGAAAGTAAGCGCCGAGTTAGATCTGCCAATTATCTAACTCGGAGTTTATGCTGGTACCGTAAAATCAATCGCTTTCGGACTCGTCATAGTCGTATTCCGAGTCAGAGTCTGGTTGAGGCGCGGGCTGCTTCAGCCTTTGTCTCGTAAGCCTCTGGTAACAGTAGATGAGCAGTCTGCAGTTCAAACGGCGCACCTAGTTCTCCAATTATGTCTTCTGCCGGAATTTTTGGAGTCGGTTCATATAGGTCAGCAGTAAAGCCCGCTGTAACGGGTGCCTCAGCCCCAACTAACGCAGTCTCTGCAGCAGTCTACTCAGGTTGCTCAGTTCCTCCGTTTGGTTGCGCCCCTTCATCTTCGTCGTCAGAGGCATGAGCAGAAGCCGCTCCCGAAGCGCCGCCACTCGCTGGTTCTCCGTCGGCCTCTTCCTCTTCAGAATCATATAGGCTTTCGTCATCTGAGTCAGAAAGGTTGTCCATACGCCCATCATCGATATGTTTTGTGGTGTTTTCTAAAATTCTTTGCATATCCTGAGTTATTTGCTCATCAGAACGAGCATCGCCGAAATCGTCCGTTGTAGCGACTGTCGACAGATGCGCAGTCACGTGGCGTAGTACTTCAGGCTGAGAGCGAGACGCGTTAGCGATGGCGGTTATCGTTCTAGCATCGGGGACATAGCGCACGGCCGCAGTGGGTTGAGAATCCCGGATAGCGCATGCGGTCTTAAGCCAATTGACTGCGTCCGTTTCACTTGTAAAAGAAAATACGCTTAGTACAAAAACTGACGTTATTATTTTTTTCACTTTCTCCTCCTTAGTTTAAAATCAAATAGCAAAATCACGGCCGCTCAGCAGCCGTTTCCCTTTCTAAATCCGATAGTTCAGCAATAAACGAGCGGCAAATCTTTCCGCGCGAACTTTTGTTCCAAGATGAGCGCGCGTGTCTCCAAGAGCCAGGAATAGGTCGTTTGTCTTTATTGATCCTGTTTTGTTAGCTTGGAATACGTAATCGCCCTCTAGTCGTATAGATATATTGGCGCAAAGAACCTTCTGGAACCCCAAGCCAACTACGGGAGCAATTTTTTTCAAAGCGACCTCGCCGTTAGGCCAGCTCGAAGCGGCGCCCTTAAATTCAACCGAGTATCTAGAAGCGCCAGCCGTGACATAAAACATACCGCGTAACGACTCAATCCAATAGCCAACTCTCAAGCGAATGGACGGAATAACGCCATTACTTTTTAGTGTGATTTTTGGAAAGACCACATCAGGAGCGCCCGCAGCGCCATCACTGCAGTCTAGCAGCGCCTCTGCCCTTTTATTTTTGCTTACGTCTATCAGTGCCTCGCCTCCTACGAATAAGTCTTCGTAGAAGAATTTCCCATATCCAAAAGCAACCGAACCGCCAAGCTTACGATTTGTTCTTTTTAGCTTAGATGGTTGAACTGCTTCCGCTTTGTCTTGAATAACTCCATCGAGCGTTACTTTAAACACAAAATCGCCCGCTTCGCTATTCTGTCGATCGTACTCAACTCCAGCGCTGACAGAGAATCCCTCTAAAGCCGATTTATCGTTAGACGCCGCGTCTTCTTCAGCTCCGACTGTTCCAAAAGCCAAGACGGCCGAACCGATCAGCGCCGAAATGGCAATATTTTTCCTCATACCCCCCCCCGATTTTTTCTACAATACAAAAAGTTTTCTAAATTTAAATTATTTAGAAAATAAAACATGAATTACCTTAATTCAAATTCTAGATAATATATAATGAATTGCTTTGGCTATGTCAATTAAAATTTAATGTGTCATAAAAATAATTTATTCATATAAATAAGGCGAATAATTGATTAAAGCGCGGCTGTTTATTTCTAGATTGCTTCGAGCTTCGCTTCTCGCAAGGACGGAAAAAGGGGGAAGAGCATTTCCGCAGGGATCCGCATGACATTACGTCTTCTTCCGTCATCCTAGAGCGAAGCGAAGGTTCCATACGACGAAGACGCGAGAAAATCGTTTGGATCCTTCGTCGGGCAAGCCCTCCTCTAGGATGACCAGGAAAAGAAAAGCGGCGACGTTTTATCTCCATCGTCGACCGCGGACTGTAATGGCCAATAATCATTCGCCCCATGGGATCGGGGTTCGTATTTCCATATCAAGACGCGGGTAGCCCCATATGTCTAAGCTTGGCGCGTTGTCGTCAAAAGTAGGCCAAGCGTCGTAATCGCTTTCAGAAAGAAAAGATGGCGACAACCGCTCTTCTTGAGGGAGCCACGAATTTGGTAAAGCGATAAAACCATTTCCCGAGCGGTTCATATGTTCATCGGACGTTGTAGGCGTTGATTGCGCAGTTAATATCGGCGGCGGAGTCGGAATAAAAACGGCCGGCGTTAGCGCGGCTGGAGGTTGAATTGGCTCCTCCGTGTTCGTTTGCGCATCGGCGTAGCTAACTGGCTCTGGCGCTTGAGGCGGAGTCGGCGTTGAGCGTTTCCCTCGTCGACTACGTCGTTCTAATATGTGAAACCTGTTTTTAACGGAAGCATCTGTACGACTATCAAAAAATTTAGAGATTTTCAGCCACCTAGGACCTAACTCTTCGCGTTTCTGTAAAAGTAAAGAGTCTTCTTCATCAGTCCAAGGACTGGTATTCAAATTGGGAGACAAATAAGTCGTCCACCTATCTTTTACCTGCCGCGTAGTTCGCTCGGGAAGTCTTTGCTGGACTATCGTCCAATCATTTGTTCCAAGCTTGGCTACCGTGGCTCTTAATAGAGCGTCTTCTTTCAATGTAAATCTATTGCGCGTTGTTTTGCGTCCTTGCGCAGGCGGCGAGATTTCAGCGACAGCCGCTTGCGGCTCCGTCGGCCTGTTTTGGCGACGCATACATTCGCCGTCGTTGAACGCAATAAGCAAAGCTAGGCATGCGATACTTTTTCTCATATATAATCCTTTTATTTTCCTTAAAATTAAAATTCTATATTTTATATTACATGAGAAAAATTATTTAAATACATAAAAAAATATTTTTTAATCAATAAAAAGGAAAACATGAAACTAATATTTGATTGGGTTTCTTCGTTTTATGAAGAAACGCCGCCGCGAGGCGACGAGGAAATAATCTCGCTGGAAATTTTTCAGAAGGAATGCGGATTTGCCGTCGCAAAAGTTCGTCTTGGGATAAAAAACGCCGCGGGGCTGCTCGATAAAAAATACGCGAAAATCGGAATTCAAGACGGCGAGCGAACGGAAACGCTTTTCGCGGGACGGCTAGTCGCGTTTCCAGTCGGATTCGGCAGGTCGACGACGCAGTTGGAGCTTATCGCCGAGCCGGACGATTATCAGGCGAAACTGGCGGCGTTTTCGGATCAAAATTTGGCGGAATTTCACGCGATCGATAAACATAAAGAGGAAGAAAGCCAAATTTTATTCGACGATCTATTTTTTTCGTCCGACGATTTGAAAAATCCGACTGTTTTTCTCGAGGGAAACGATAAAATTTTCTATTGGAATATGAAAAACGGCGAGCTGTCGTTGTCGGATATAAACCGCGGGCGAAGAAATTTTGAAATCGACGGAAACGAGATTTTGCAAGACTCGATTAGAGTAAGAATCGCTCGCGAGCCGTATAAAACTATCAATCTTAAGTTGCGCGCAAGTTGGATACAGTACGAATACGGAAACGTCGATCTTCTTCCGATGATCGCGCAAAAATTCGAGCGTCGTTTGATCAATTCTTTTACGAATATCAAATCTGGAATCGCAAATCTTTTTTCAGAAAAGAACGGATATAGATTAGCGTATTGTAATATAAATGAAATTAATCCCAACGCCGCGGGAGTTTTAAGCGATTGTCCGGTCTTGTCTCCAGATTTTTATTATCAAGCGAACGCGGCCGCCGAAAGGAAAAAAGTTCGATTTAAGCGATTTTATTTTGACGGAAAGTTAGTAATCGACTGGGCGTACAAGCAAAAGCGAGTCGAAACTGTAAACGTTAAGGTTGTGAATAAATCGGTCGACCAAGGACGCGAGAAAAATATTTATCTTAAGCTGAAGGCGATCCAAGCGCCGAAAAAATATCCCGTTTGGAATTGCTTTACCTACTACGGAGAGGGCGACAAGACTCAATATAAGAACGAGATTTTTGAATGCTCGTCGGCGAGCGTTTCGAACGAAAATTTTGAGCCGGAAAAATGGAGGCTCGTTCAAAAAATGCCCGACGCTTTGCGGGACGATTCTAGCTCTTCGTTTTTCGCGACGGCTCGCGGGAAGAACGCGATCAAATACGCGGCGCAAAAGGCGATCGCGCTGATCAATTACTCGTCGCGATACGTCGAGATCGATTTTTGCGTCGAGGCGAAGAAATTTATCGACGCAAGCGTAGACGATCAAATTACGATTCTCGACGACAGGTTTTCAAACGGGCGAATCGCGGGAAAGATCGTGAAAACGCGATTTATCGGAGACGCGGAACGAAAAATTATAAAATTTACGATCGGCTGCGCGACGGCGGACGTTTCGCAAAATTTTGAGAAGTTGAACGGGGTTAAAATCGAAATACCGAACGATGAAAGTCGAATTAATCCGGCGGATATCGTTCGCAAAATAGAAATAATAAACCCGCCGGAAGAACAACTCGCGGCTTTGTCGAGCGCAACTCATCGTTCGGTCTCGGAGCTAAAATCCGAACTAAATAAACGAGCTACGAAAATTAAGGTTTCGCTTCACCCTCTGACATCGACGAGAGTAGTAACGAGAGAAGTTAATTTACCGGAGATTGCGTTGTAAATCTGACGATAAATTTAGGCGATAAAATACAATTTGTAGTTGCAAGAAATAAGCTGCGGCAATCGTAGGGGCGAATGATTATTCGCCCTTTTTTTATATTTAGAAGCTTTTTTTGTTTGCTACGTTGTAAACCCAAATAATGGGTTGGAAAATTAATTTAGCGCTTTATAGCGCTGCGTTAGGAAAGATGTGACGAGTGGTATGAGGAAACAAGAGGTTTATACTCCGCAATAAGTCGTTGCTAGAAGCGCGAAGCCGCGAAGCTTCTCTTCCTTCTCCGTCATCCTCGAGGCCGCTCGCGGCCGAAGGATCCAAACGATTTTCATGCGTCATCGCCGTCTGGATCCTTCGCTTTGCTCAGGATGACGGAAAAAGGGGAAGGACGACGAATAAAATTCTTCTTCAAGCCGCGACGCGTCTTGTTTAGTTTAACAGCGCTTCTAGATCCTCTTGAGTATCAACGCTGATCGGAGGAGCGGCGGAGATAATACGAACGCCTATGGTCATGCCGTTTTCGATCGCTCGCAGTTGCTCGAGTCTTTCAGTTTTCTCAAGCGGGCTTTGCGGAAGACCGACGAATTTCCGCAATCCCTCCGCGCGAAAACAATATATTCCTATGTGATTGAAATACGGCCCTCCAAACGGAATGGCAGACCGGCTAAAATACAACGCTCTCCCGCCGTTTTGCGAATCAAACGTAATTAGAGGCTTTACGACGCTCTCTCGTAAATATGAATCGTCTTTAATAGGAGTTCCCAACGTAAAAATGTCGCAATTAGTTTTTTTGATGTCCTCGACGGCGGATCGGACAAAGTCCGCTCCTATAAAAGGCATATCGCCTTGTAAGTTAATGATAAATTTGTACTTTCCTTCGGGATCAAGTTTTTTCCAAGCGGCGAAGACTCTATCGGTTCCCGACGGCAAATTCGGATCGGTCAACACAGCCTTTCCGCCCGCGTTTTGTATCGCCGACGCGATTTCATCGCAATCGCAAGCGACGACTACGTCTCCGGCGTTCGCTAATTTCGCGCTCTCGAACGTTCTAACGACGAGGGGTTTACCCTTCACGTCCGCCAACATCTTGCGAGGCAGCCTTGCGGATGAAATTCTCGCCGGAATAACTATCAGAGCGTCCACTATCTTGCTTTCTAAACGCGTGGTGCGGCCAAGAAGACTTGAACTTCCACGGAGTCTCCTCCATAGCGACCTCAACGCTACGCGTCTACCAGTTCCGCCATGGCCGCAACGCTTCATTAAATATCAGACGCGGCGGGAAGTATCAACCATAAAATGCCGCGTGAAAATAATGGAAAATTGCGATCTCTTTACGTTAAGTATATTTTTAGATCATCGGAAAAGGAGTTTCTTATGAACGTCGTAGAATTATGTTCGAATCTGATCAAATGCAAAAGCGTTACTCCCAATGACGACGGAGCGATCGAGCTTGTAGCGGAATTTTTATCGTCCGCGGGATTTGAAACGCGTATTTTGGCTTTTAAATCGGAAGACGGGAAGAACGCCGTAAAAAATCTCTTCGCAAAGTACGGAAACGGCCGTAAGAAAATTCTCGGATTTATCGGGCATACGGACGTTACGCCCGCGGGAGAAGGCTGGGACGTCAATCCGTTTGCAGCCGTCCAGAAAGACGGATTTTTAATCGGTCGCGGAGCCGTTGATATGAAAGGCGGCCTAGCGGCGTTTTGTTGCGCGGCGGCGGAATTCGTAAAACGGCCGTTCGACGGAGCTATTGAATTTTTCGTTACGGGAGACGAAGAAATCGGCTCGTATGAAGGAATGCGATCGTTGATAAAATGGGTTATGGAAAACGATCTAACGCCAAGCGACTGTCTTGTCGGCGAGCCTTCTTCGAACGAACGCTTAGGAGATTGCGCGATACTCGGACATCGCGGCAGTCTTAACGCGGTCGTAAAATCGCGCGGCAAACAAGGTCACGTCGCATATCCTGAAAATTATAAAAACTCCCTTGCCGCTCTCTGCAAATACATCGCAAAAATTAGCGATTACAAATGGAAACATGAAAACAAAAAATTTCCGGCGACGAATTTGGAAGTCACCATGCTTTTTACAAATAACTACGCTACAAACGTTGTTCCAGACTCGTCTTTCGCAAATTTAAACATAAGGTTCGGCGACGATTACACAATAAAAACGCTGGAAGCGATTCTTGAACGCGAGGCGGAAAGCTTTGAGGGGCTGTCGTTCGATTTTATAGAAGATGGAGAAGCCTACTATTGCGATAACGAAAATCTGAAAAATATATTATCGTCGTCCATAAAGGAAACCGTCGGAATAGAACCGTCTTTTTCCGCCGGAGGAGGAACGTCGGACGGTCGGTTTATGGCCAATTACTGTAATGTTATCGAATTCGGTCTGCAAGACGCTACTATGCATCAGAAAAACGAAAAAGTAAGCGTCGAGGATTTAAAAAATCTAGAACGCGTATATTACTCGTTTTTAGATAAATATTTTGGCCGTTGAGATTGTCGTTTTGTTGAGGCGTTTCATTTCTCGTCTTATCAAAGGGACGAAGGATCCAAGCGATTTTACGCATATCCTCGCCGCAACGCGTATATGAGTCTTGATATTTTAAATATTTTTGATTCATATATTTATTCGTAACAAATAGGAAAAAACAAAGTGAAAATATTATACGAAGAAGACGCGCATATTGATTTGATCAAAGAAATGTCAGTCGCGATTATAGGATACGGCTCGCAGGGACGCGCTCACGCTTTGAACTTGCGGGATTCGGGAATAAGAGTATTCATAGGGCTTCGAGAAGATTCAAAAAGCCGCGAAGAAGCGGAAAAAGCCGGATTTTTCGTTACGACTCCGGCCAACGCGGCGAGAATCGCAAGATTCGTCATGATCTTAATACCGGACGAAGTTCAAGGCGAGTTTTATAAAAAAGAACTGAAAGACAATCTCAAGAAAAACGCGACCTTAGCGTTTGCAAGCGGATTTGCGACGCATTTTGGCTTAATAGAACCTAGAAGAGATTTAGACGTAATTATGATCGTTCCCAAAACTTCCGGCGCGGTCGTTAGAAGCGAATACGTCGAAGGAAACGGGACTTTGAGCTTTATCGCCGTCCATCGCGACGCAAGCGGCCAGGCGAAAGACGTCGCTCTATCCTACGCATGCGCCATAGGATCGGGGAAAGCGGGAATTATCGAAACGACGTTTGAAAAAGAGTGCGAAGCGAATTTATTCGGCGAGCAGGCCGTTCTTTGCGGCGGCGTGATCGGCCTTATGAAAGCCGGATTTGAAACGCTCGTCGGAGCGGGATATTCGGAAGAAACCGCCTACATAGAATGCGTTCGCAACGTAAAATTAATCGCCGATTTGATTTGCAAACAAGGAATTGCCGACGGCATGAAGCGTTTCGTCTCAAGCGCGGCGGAATTCAGCGGCTACGTTGGAGCTAAGAGATTAATAAGCGGCTCCGTTAAATCGGAAATGAAAAATATCCTAAAAGAAATTCAAAGCGGCGCGTTCGCAAACAGGCTGATAAACGACTATGCGTCCGGCGGACGAGAACTCGCGGCGTTCAGAGAATTATACGCGGAGCATCCGTTGGAAGAAGTTAGAGTTAGGCTCTTGCGCCGCCGCGAAGAACAATAGACATTTTCCTTAGTTTATTTTATTTTCTTCCGAAGTTTTTTAACTTCCAACGGAGGATATTTTTGTTCAAGCGTTTATTACTTACGTTTGTCGTTTTTTCGTCGGCGAAAGCGTTCGCTTCTTCGCCGGTTGAAGCCGCGATTGTGGTAAACGCGAAAAACGGCGAGGTTATCTACTCTCGCGCCGCCGATCAGAAAACTCAGCCCGCCTCTCTGACTAAAATGATGACGTTGCTGCTAATGTTCAAGGCTTTAAGACAAAAGAAAATATCCGCAAACACTAAAATTCGCGTATCCGCTTTCGCAGCGTCGCAAAGTCCCAGTATTTTGAGCTTGAAAGCCGGAGAAACGATAACCGTCCGCAACGCTATTCTGGCTTTGGTCGTAAAATCGGCGAACGACGTCGCCGTCGCGGTCGCGGAGCATATCGGAAAGACGGAAAAAAACTTCGTAGATATGATGAATAAAGAAGCGCGACGGCTCGGAATGTCGTCGACGATATTTTTCAACGCGTCGGGTTGGAAAAATACGCGGCAATTAAGCTCGGCGAGAGACATGGCGAAGCTGGCGAGCGCTTTATTGAAGGAATATTCCGATTATTACCACTTCTTTTCTAATAAAGAATTTTCGATCGAAAATAAACGCATAAAAGGCCATAATGCGTTGTTGGGAAAGAGAGGAGACATACTTGTCGACGGAATAAAAACGGGATACGTCGCCGCTTCAGGCTTTAACGTGGCCGCCTCCGCCGTAAAAGGGAAAATCCGTTTGATCGTCGTCGTTCTCGGCGGAAAAACAAGCGCCGAGCGAAACGCTCTCGCGCTTTCGCTTTTCAAAAAAGGTTTTTCTAAGCTGCAAGCTCGAGAAGCGTTGGCGAAAGTTAGACGTCGAAAAATATCGTCGGTTTTGAAGGAGGAACTAAAGCCCGCGTCGCCGCCGTCGGGAATTTACAACAAGATAAGCGAAGCTTCTAAAAACGACGAAGCGGATAAAGAGCAAAAAACTCCCGCAACTTCTCCATCCGGCATATACAATAAAATAAACGAAGCTCCTAAAAGTAAAGAGGGAAACAATGAGCAAAACGATCATAACGCGGTTAAATAACGGAATCCAAGTAGCGACAAGAAGCATCGAAAGCTTCGAAAGCGTCGTCTTAGGCTATTGGGTCAAAGCCGGCGGCGTTTGCGAAAATAAAAGCGAATGCGGAATTTCTCATTTTCTTGAGCATATGGCTTTTAAAGGCACGACTTCTAGAAACGCTAAGCAAATATCAGAAGAAATAGAGTCCGTCGGAGGATTTTTAAACGCTTACACTTCTAAAGAAATCACCGCGTTTCACGCTAAGGTATTGAAAGAAAACAAAGAATTAGTCATAGACGTTCTGTCGGACATTCTGCAAAACCCAACGTTTCCCGAAGAAGAGCTAGAAAGAGAACGCGGCGTTATTATGCAGGAAATCTATCAAACTCAAGACACGCCGGACGATATAATTTTTGATCATTTTCAAAACGTCGCTTTTGCGAATCAGTCTTTGGGACGGCCGATTTTAGGAACGGCGGAGATTGTTTCTAAGATAACCGCGCGCGATCTTCAAGATTACAGAGCCAAATACTACAACGCGGATAATATAATTTTCGCCGCCGCCGGAAACGTCGATCACGACGAGTTATTGAAGCTCGCCGATAAGTATCTCTCGAAATTTAGAAATAATGTTACGCCGGTTCACGACAAACGCTACGATTATGTAGGCGGATCGTATTCCGACGTTCGAGATATCGAACAAACGCATGTAATCATTGGTTTTGACGGGCTATCTAGCGCGAGCGAGGATTACTATGCGGCGGCGACTCTGTCGTCGATCCTTGGCGGCGGAATGTCGTCGAGATTATTTCAGGAAGTTAGGGAAAAACGCGGATTAGCCTATTCGATCTACGCGTTCTCATCCTCCTACAAAAGAAACGGAACGTTTGGAGTCTACGCGGCGACTTCGCCGGATAAGCTTACGGAGTTATCGAAGGTAATCGCGAACGAATTAACGAAGATAGAAGAAGACGTTTTGGAAAAGGAACTTGATAAAACTAAGGCTCAACTAAAATCCGCTTTGCTTATGGCGAGAGAAAGCTCTTCCGCGTCTTGCGAACAGATCGCAAACCAAACGGCGATTTTCGGCAGTCCGCTTGAAAAAGAAGACGTTGTGAAAAAAATCGAATCAGTCTCCATTGAAGACGTAAAAAAGCTTGCCAACAAGATTTTTTCATCCAAAACTTCAGTCGTTACGGTGGGAAAAAACGACGCGACTCCCGTTATTGAAGTTCTGCGTTCTTATGTTCGTCATCCTTGAGAAAGGCGTAGTCATACGAAGGATCCATACGATTGTTACGCGTTGCAGTATAGATCCTTCGCTTCGCTCTAGGATGACGAAGACGAATGATCGACATTGCAAAAACCGCGCCGCGATTGGATAAGGGCGAATAATATTCGCCCTTACATATTGCGGCAATCCACTCATGAAGAGCGGCTCCTGACGCGCATAATAGCGCCTGAACCGGCCTCTTATTTCTTACGAAAACTATCTAAGCTGATTATCTTTCCGTCGCCGGTCGGACGGCTTTTTGAGACGTCGTTTTCCGGCATTTCAGGGTTGGGATCGTCGTCAAAAGACGGCGTAAACTGCAGCGCGAATTTTACGGAAGGATCGACGAATGCGATTAAAGACGAAAACGGAATCGTAAGAGTCTCTTGAATGCCGTTGAAACTCAGATCCACGCAGAATTCGTCGCGGAAGACTTGTAAATTCCAAAACTGGTGCTGAATTACGATCATGACTTCTTCAGGATGCTGTTTCCTAAGGAAATCTGGAACTCTAGCTTTAGGGTGATCGGTGCGAAATCTTATATAAAAATGGTGATTTCCAGGCAGTCCGCCGGCGGAAACTTCTTCCAACGCCTCTTTGACGACGGAAAGAAGCGCTTTTTGAACCATCTCGTCGTATTGCAAACCGCGCATCGCCATCTCCAGAACGCTTATGGGGCGAGCGATCGGAATCGAACCGACGACCTCCAGAGCCACAACCTGGCGCTCTAGCCGATTGAGCTACGCTCGCCGTAGCATTCGTTTTTTGTACAGTTTTACGTCTGAAAGGTCAATAGAAAAAAGCCGCGTTTTAAAAATTAAGATTTAGCTACGCCAAAGATGAAAACTCTCGCGTTCGTTGTCTTATCGTAGGGAGGAATGATTACTAGCTCATGGAATCAACGCGTTGCGAAAAATCCAACTTCACAATATGAGCTTAAGCGGCGTATACTCTTCCCCATTATTAAAGGAGTTTCCATGAGAATTCTGATACTAGGCGACGTTTCTGGAAGATCGGGAAGAGAAGCCGTTCTTAATCGTCTGCCGGATTTCAAAAAGAAACAATCGGTAGATTTTGTCGTTATCGACGTAGACAACGCCGCTCATGGTTTCGGCATAACTCCCGACATGGCTCGCCAGTTCTTTGAGGTTGGAGCGGACGTTCTTACCGGAGGGAATCATCTGTTCGATCAAAAAGACGCTCTCGCTCTCCTGCAAAAAGAAAAAAGACTCTTAAGACCGGCGAATATGCCAGATTGCGTTTCTGGAAGCGGGGTATTGGAAACGACAACCGCCGACGGACGAAAAATAGTCGCCGTTCATTTAATAGGACGAGCCGGCATATCGTTTCTTAGCGACAATCCTTTTGTTTGCGCGGACAAAATTTTAGCAAAATATCAGATAGGTAAAAACGTCGACGCTATCGTTGTAGACTTCCACGCCGAAATGACTTCCGAGAAAGTCGCGTTGGGATATTATCTGGACGGCCGCGTTTCAGCCGTGGTTGGAACGCATACGCATATTCCGACGGCGGACGAAAGGATTTTAACCGGAGGAACGGCGTTTCAAACGGACGTTGGAATGTGCGGGAACTACGATTCAATAATCGGAGTGTCAAAAACCCTCATAGAGAGATTTGTAAAAGGATATTCGTATCAAAAGCTATCTCCCGCCATGGGCGAAGCGACATTCTGCGGACTTTTAGTCGATACGGACGACAAAACCGGCCTCGCCGCAAGCGTAAAAGCCATACGAATCGGCGGTTTTCTTAGCGAATCGTTTTAATAAAGTTTCTTGCGTTCCATGAGGAAAGATTGGCCTTGATTACGTAGGGGCGAATGATTCGCCATTACGCCTTCATTCCGTCATCCTAGAGGAGGGCTTGCCCGACGAAGGATCCATGCGCTTTTCCGGCGTACTCGCCGTCTGGATCCTTCGCTGCGCTCAGGATGACGGAAAGGAACGACGAACAAAATTCTTCCTAACGCAGCCTAAACTATTTTCTCGCGTCTTCGTCCAATGGATCCTTTCGCTCCGCTCGCGATAACTAAGATGAGGTATTTTCTTCATTTTCATCGGCTTGCAATATTCTATGTTTTTTATTATGCTATCTTTCATTATGAATAAAGCGTGTTTTTTATCAAATTACATCTATAAAAGCCGCCTATCGTATAGGCGGTAAGCGCCTTTTTTATATATCCTAATAATACAATAAATATTTTCTACGTTGCGGTTGCCGGAACGAGGACAAGAAATTTTCTATAGAAATACGCGGAGAATTACTCATGAAAAAACAGTTGAACGGAATTTTTTTATTAGCCGGAACGGCGATCGGCTCCGGCATGATATCGCTGCCGATAGTTTTGTCGCATATTGGCGCGCTTCCGACTTTATTTTTGCTTTTGTTCGTAGCGACGACGACGTATTTTTCAGCTCTCGTCAGAACGGAGTTAAATTTACGCTCGGATTCGAGTTTTACTTTGGAAGACGTTGGTAAAAAATTCTCCGGCCCAATATCGGCGTTAATCGGAAACATTTGCTTTAAAGCTCTGCATTTTTCTTTGCTTTCCGCCTATATTTGCGGGTTGGGATCGATGATTTTCACAAACGACGGCTTCGCGACAATAATTGTAGGCGTTTGTTCTTTCCTCGCGCTGGCGTTTTCGTCAAAAAGAATAGCGAGTTTTAACGGGACGTTATTCGTCGTTTTGTCGGCGATAGTTTTAGGAGCGATAGTATGCATGTTGATCGGCGTAAATCTCAAAAATCTGCCGCTGATCGCGAGCGCTCCTCGGATTTCCAGAATATGCGTCATATTGCCGACGGTTTTTACGTCTTTCGGTTTTCAGGGATCTTTGCATTCATTGACGAAGCTTTGCGACAACGATCGGAAAATGATTAAAACCGCTTGCTTTTGGGGAAGCTTAATACCGGCGGTCGTTTACATATTATGGACGTTCGGCGTAACGGCGGTCGTTTTTAACTCTCAGCCGGAACTGTTCGCAAAAATGGTCGCGGAAGGAGTGGAAGTAGGCGAACTAATTTCCGCGCTCGGCTTCGCGTCGAACGTCGTCGCCGTTAAATACGCTACGTTCGCCATTTCCGCGCTTGCGATCGCGACTTCCATTTTAGGAGTGGGAATCGCGCTTGTCGAAGATATGGAAATGGCTTTCGACAGGTTAAACGTCGCCGTAAACAAAGAAATAAAAAGAATCGTCGCGGCTTTAATAGCGGCAACTCCGGCGACTTTCATAGCGATCGTCGTTCCCGAAGCTTTTATAAAAACGCTTAGCTTCGCCGGAATGATTCTTGCGGCGATGGCGTTATTTCTGCCGGCTTTTTTATTTTTCAAGATAAAAAAACCGACGGGAATAAAAAACGGCGTAGTTTATGGGCTGATAGTCTTCGGCTTGCTAATAGTCGGCTGCGAAGTAGCGTCTTTGATCATGGGGTAGAGGAGAAGGTTTTCAGGTTTTTGGCGTCCACTCTCTCAGCGAAAGCGCCGAAGGCGACCGAGATGAATTCGAGGATGGCGCTTATAAAGGAAAGAGCGATATAGCGGCCGCCAGACAGATTGGGCATAAGAAGAACTCCAACGACGAACAGTTTTAGGTTAGCGGATATGCTGAATCAACAGCGGGCTTTGAAGAGAACTTGATCAATAGTTACTAAGCTGTGTTAGGAAAAGTTTTGTTCGTCGTCCCTTTTCATCATCCTTGAGCGCAGCGAAGGATCCACACGGCGAGTACGCCGGGAAAGCGCGTGGATCCTTCGGCCGCAAGCGGCCTCTAGGATGACGAAAGAGGGGAAGGATGACGGAGAAGGAAGAAGCTTCGCGGTTTTGCGCTTCTAGCAACGACTTATTGCGGAGTATAAGCCTCTTGTTTCAACAAAAATCATACCACTCATCACATTTTCCTAACGGAACCTAACTTGACGCTGATAACGGGGTGGAGGAAGGGCGCAAACGTTTCCTAGCGCAATGAAATATAAGTCTAATCCACGCTACCGCGGCGGCTCTATTTTTCTCTCCAACTCCGCGTCAAACATTATAACGCCTATGTCGGTCGTCTGCATTTTTCGCAATTGCTCTAGCAGATTGAACGCTTTGGTCGCTTGTTTCGCCTGCTTCAAGACGAATTGTGAAATAAAGTTCTGCGTCGCGTAGTCTTTTTCGCTAACTGAAGCTTCGTAGATAACGTTAATCATCGCCCCGTTTCTTTGCTCTTGCCGCATCATATCTTCGAAAACATGAAGAGGCGCTCGCCAATCTTGTCTCGCCGGATTGATCGGCTGCAATTTTATTTTCGCTCCGCGTTCCTGTATGTAATGGAAAAATTCCATCGCTTGTCGTTCGCATTCTTTCGCGCGAATCATAGCCCAATTAGCGCATCCGTCCAGATTCATCTCCTTCAAAACCGCGGACATAGCTATGTGCAAATATCCCGCGGCAAATTCTTCGGATACCTGCTTATTCAATAATTCGGCGACTTTCTTACCAAGACCTACAGCCATAATCTCGTCTCCAACGTTATTTTTTCAGAATAACAATAACGCAATAAGGTTAATTTTACGTATCTTTTATTTCAAAGCGGCGTATGTTATCGTCGCTCGATTATTAAAGAGTTCTGTAAATATGGAAAGCGAAAAATTTATTTTTACCTCGGAATCGGTGACCGAAGGGCATCCCGATAAAATCGCGGATCAAATATCCGACGCTATTTTAGACGCGATGTTGACTCTAGACGAAGACTCGAGAGTAGCGGCCGAAACGCTCGTGACTACGGGAATGGTTCTTATCGCCGGCGAGATTAGCACAAACGCTTACGTCGACATTCCGCATCTAGCGAGAAAAACCATAAAGAAGATAGGCTACAACGATCCGTCGCTCGGATTCGACTGGCAGACGTGCGCCGTTCTTTCCTCAATAGACGAGCAATCCAGAGACATAGCCGTCGGCGTAGACCAGGAAGCTCCCGAGAAGCAAGGCGCCGGAGATCAGGGGATGATGTTCGGATACGCTTGCTCCGAGACTCCTTCCTTAATGCCCGCTCCGATTTGCTGGGCGCATCAATTATCCCACAAACTAGCGGAAGTAAGAAAGTCGGGCAAAGTCGACTTTCTAAAACCGGACGGCAAGACGCAGATTTCCTTCGAATATGAGAACGGCGATCCGAAAAAAATAACCAACGTCGTCGTCTCCGCTCAGCATGCGAAAAACATTTCCCATAGCCAAATAGAAGAAGCGATACGCGAAGAAGTTATATATCCGCTTTTAGAACCAAGCGGGTTTTTCAACAAAAACGACTGTAAAATATACGTTAACGCGACCGGAAGCTTCGAAATCGGCGGACCTATGGGCGACTGCGGGCTAACCGGACGCAAAATCATCCAAGACACATACGGCGGATTCGGCCGACATGGCGGCGGCGCTTTTTCGGGGAAAGACCCGTCGAAAGTCGACAGATCGGCCGCTTATATGGCTAGATACGTCGCAAAAAATATCGTCGGAGCCGAATTAGCAAAAAAATGCGAAGTTCAGATAGCCTATTGCATCGGCGTGGCCGAGCCGGTTTCAGTTTTCGTAACGACGTTTGGAACCGGAGTCGTCCCAGACGACGCGCTGGCGAAAGCCGTTCGAGAAACGTTCGATTTACGTCCTTATTTTATAACAAAAAGGCTGGATTTGCTGCGTCCGATATACAAGCAAACGTCTTGCTACGGACATTTTGGCCGAGCCGAGTTTTCTTGGGAAAAATTAGACGCGGCGGAGGATTTAAAAAAGGCGGCTAAGGCGTAAGCCGTAGTTTCGTCATCCTTAAGCTGAAAAACCGAAGATCCAGCGAGACTTTCTCCTGGATTCCCGTTACGTTCGCAAGGATGATGAAAAAGGTAAAGCGTAGTTATAGTAAGGTTGGGAGGTATTGTGAGTGGTTTTTGTAAAAAATTATCGTCGCGTTTCTGTACTTGTTATTTTGAACTAAACGAAGAATCCAAACGGAACGGAAAGAAATATCTGCCGGCTTCCCTCCTTCTTTTATCCGCCTGCTCTCTGCAAGACGAAACCTACTTTGATTACGCCGCGTCGTATTCGATCAACAAAGAATCGCTGGCTAAATTCGACGAAGTTAGCTGCTTAGACGGAAATTCGTCAGGCGCCAATCGTCACGCGAAAATTTTGCAAAGTTTCGAACGCGAGTCCGCTTATATAATCGCTCAAAAAATCAACGCGAGAATAAACCAAATCGTGTTTACGAATAACGCGACTATGGCGAACAACATCGCAATCCTCGGGGTTGCGAACGCTAATCCAGGATGTCATTTAATAACCTCGAAGATAGAGCACAAAAGCGTGTTGAACGTCTTCAAGCATCTCGAAAGCATAGGATACAACGTAACTTACTTGGACGTAGATCGTTTTGGAAACGTCGATTTAAAACAATTGGAACACAGCATTAGCGAGAACACCAAGTTGATATCGATTCAAATGCTGAACAGCGAAATTGGAACGCTTCAAAACGTAAAAGCCATAGGCGCGATCGCCAAAAAACACGGCGTTTTGTTTCACACAGACGCGGCTCAAGCGTTCTGCAAATACCACGTCGACGTGGACGACATGAACATCGCTCTACTTACGATATCCGGCTACAAAATCGGAGCGCCTAAGGGAATCGCGGCTCTATACGTAGGAGATAAAAGCAAACTTCTGCCTATACTCTTCGGTTCGGGAGATCAATTCTTCCCAGGAACAAAGCCGACTCCTTTAATCGCGGCTTTCGGTCAGGCGGTTAAATATTCCCATCACGATATGAGCGTGATAGAAGAAGATTTTTACGCTTTAGTAAACGAACTCAAAAAGATGAACGACGTCTACGTTAATTCGGCGACTCCTTCGCACATAGTTTCAGTTTCTATCGGCGGCGTTTTGTTGAAAGACGTTATGGAGCGGATGAGCGATTACTCTTTTTCGTCTGGATGCTCTTGCCTAGGTCCAGAAGGACATTCGAACGTTCTGGAAGCTATAGATCCAGAAGGAAAACTACCGGCTTGCACCATAAGAATCAGCTTTTCGGACAGAGTTCACAAAGACGAGCTAATCGGCTTAGCTACAAAACTTAGAAAAGTCGTAGCCCGACTTCGCGGCGAAAAAAACGTCGGACTCGGATGCTCTAGAAGCGGATAGGATTTTCGGTTTGATCCGCGCGTGGAACGCCGCTGTTCAGAGACGGATTTAGTTGTAAAAAGGGCGAATGATTATTCGTCCCGGAACCCGCCTAAAGGATTAGAAACCGCATTATGGTTGAAGGGAATAATGAATTACTAGCTTGTTGTAGTCGACTTTATTTATTTTGGGCCTAGCGCCTGACGCGAGGAGTGTTAGGCGCCAGGCGCAATTTTTTTATATTGAGTTATTTTTTTATTATAGACAATAAATAGTATTTTATATCTAAACTCTATCTTCATACGTCGCTTCTGATTCTTGCATTATATTATAATCTATACTATTATAGAGCGGTATTTTTGGAGATTTTATATGAAAAAAATCGTATTATTAACATGCTGCGTCGCGTTTGTTCCTCAAATTCAAGCGGATGATGGAGCCGACGATTCCCAATCGCCCGTCGAGTTTTACGGCGGCGTTTCGCTGGACGAAACGATCTCTTCGTCGGAGTACAAGATGGATTTTGAACCTGACGTTGCTAATATTCCAGGCTCAGGCGGCGTTATTAGTCATAAAAAGAATGCTATAAAAAAATTAGGCGGCGGATTATTTTTCGGCGTTAGCGGCGGCAATAATTACTACTGGGCTGCTGAACTCGGAGTTACCTTCAATCACTTTAAGTCGGGAAGGACGTTTACGGATAGGGAGTCTTTGGAACTATCTTCGACTGAATGCTCAGATCAGCAATTTACTTCTTTAAAAAGCTCTTATGGCAATGAGTACGGTTTCTCGCTTAAATTTGGAAAAACTCTCGGGAAAACTCGAATCTATGGATTATTAGGGGTTGCTACCAGAAAAGTGGCGGTTCAATATGACTACAATCAAGATCATGCAGGCGCTCTTGGCGTAGTTGGAGCTCCTAATATACCGATATATTCTTGTAAATATGAAAAAAGGCTTTGGGCTTTCGTCCCAGGTATTGGAGTCGCACATAAATTACATGATCGTTGTTCTGTTGGACTAGAATATAAATATAAATTCTACCAAAGCGCGGATAAGACTAGAAATCTCTCCGACGAACTTTCAGGAATGACGGAAAATAAACCCAGGACATATAAAGTCAAAACCGGACAACATGATTTGTCTTTGAGATTTATTGTGACTATTTAACGGCTTTTAAACGTTTTTGTTCTAGTATTTTACTTAGCGACTCGTTGACGCTCGTATTCGGTTGCTTTTATTGCTTTTGTAGTCTTTGGCTTACGACGCTTAGGAACGAACGCAATTTTTGGGACTTTTGGACGCTTGCTTCGCTTAGATGGCTGCTTATCATATTCCTACTCTGAATTAACGGAGCTCAGCCGCTCCGAGGCGTTTCCTTCCCCCTCACCCCGACCCTCTCCCGCAAGG
>JAISHN010000040.1 GCA_031262635.1 Holosporaceae bacterium | reverse complement strand
CGCCCCTACGATATGCGTCAACGACTTTCCCCTCGCGTCGATCCTTTTCCGCAAGGGTAGAGGGAGTGCGTCATCCTGGAGGAGGACGAAGTCCGACGAAGGATCCAAGCGATTTTCAGGCTTCTTCGTCTGGATCCTTCGCTTCGCTCAAGGATGACGGAAGAAGAAACGGCGAAGGCGATAAAGAAAACGAGCGCCGTTTCTATAACTCCGCTCCGTCTTCTCTCGACAGGAAAAATCGCTCAGATCGCCAAAACTCCCGAGGCTCAGTTCTGATCGAATTCGCGATCTGCGTTCCGATATTGATAATGTGCCTCGTCGCTATGCACGATATCCCTAAATACTATCAAATAAAGACAAAGATAAAATTCTGCGCTCACTGCGGAATAAATATGATTCAAAATATAAGCATGAATAGAACAACAAATAAAAGAATAACTCTAAGCGACTTAAGTCAGGTCTTCATCGCCGCGTCGCTTCCATATTTTGGCGGCGGAACAAGGCAATATAAGGACGCGTCCGGCAATCTCCCCGCAGGCTGTTATGCGTATCAAATGCTGTTTTACGTCGTTGGCGTAGACGACGATAAAGCCATGATAAAATGGAGAGTTCAACGCAGTGGCGACGGCAGCGGGTATGATATTACGAATAATATAAACGTCGGCATGATAAGTTTTACATCCGGCGACAGGCATACAACAGTGAATCGCTTATTTAACACGCCCCTTGATCCACAGCAAGTTCATCCTAATTTGAAACATATTAAAAAAGACGAAGTGAAAATTTTATATGAATTTGGATTATGGACATCTAGAAAAGTAAAAGTTAATGGAAAATTGATATTTAAAGACGCTAGCGCTTCGAGGTCAGTATTCGGATTTTGGTTTTTGACTCCTAAGCTGATATTTGATTACGGAGACCATCACTGCTTTTTCAATGAGGTCGTAGTCTTTACCCCTAAACCAGGATTATTTAGCGAAACTAAGCCGTAACCCCGCGTCATCCTGAGCAAAGCGAAGGATCCAGACGGCGATGACGCATGAAAACCGCTTGGATCTTTCGGCCGCAAGCGGCCTCGAAGATGACGAAAAAGGGGCGTAAGAACGAATATCCTTCGCCCCTACAATCCGCCGCAAAGCTTCGTTGCTTGGGTTACGAGTACCTCAATATTTCCGTCGGATTGAGTCGGCCGGCTTTTCTCGCCGGATAAATCGTCGCTAAGCAAGACAACGCGAGAGAAACCGATAATGTGACGATCACGTCGATTGGATTCAACAAAGACGGCAAATGCGTCAGAAAATAAACTTCCGGCGAAAAGACCTTCGTTTTCAGCAGTTCATCCAAAAATTCCTGAATCTTTCGAATATTGAGAGAAAAAGTCACTCCGACCAACGCTCCGACTAGAGTTCCGAAAATTCCTATCGACGTTCCGGCTATAAAGAACACGCGAGTTACGGCCGCTCTGGTTAGACCTATCGTTCGCAGTATCGCTATGTCTTTTTCTTTATCCTTCACGAGCATAATCATGCAGGAAATTATGTTGAAACTCGCGACTAAAGTAATCAGCGTAAGAATCAAGAACATTACGTTGCGCTCTATCTCCACAGCCTTCATAAACGAGCTGTTGCTTGATTGCCAATCGGTAATTCTGTAAGAATCCGAAAATTTTTTTTCGATTTCTCTTTTTACGCTCGAGAGCTTTAAAGGGTCGTCGACGAAAACGGAAATTCCCGTAACGGAGTCCCGCATTTTGAAGAGCTTTTTAGAAATATCTAGCGATATATATGAAACGGAATTGTCGTATTCGTGCATCCCGGAATTAAAAACCGCCGCGAGCTTGAATGTTTTCTTCCGCGGCATAATTCCAAATCCTGTGTCGTCCATTTCAGGAGCGATAACGACGACTTCGTCCCCAATTCGCAAGTTCGATCGACGAGCTAAAGACTCGCCTAAAATTATCGCGTTTTCTTGTTTGAAATTGTCGAGATTTCCCGCGATTATATTTTTTGCGATCAATTTTTTTTTCTCTAAATCGCCGAATGAAATCCCATAGGCCAACGTTCCTTTAACGGTTTTATCGCTCGATATTAACGCTTGCCTTTCGACGATCGGAACGGCTTGCGTCGCGCCTTTTATAGTTAAAATATCCTTCGACGTTTGAAGATAATCAGCGGAAGAATTTGGATACGGATGCAAAACTACGTGTCCGTTAAATCCGATGACTCTCTCGGCGAATTCCTTGCGGAAACCGTTCATTACCGAAGTTACGATAATAAGAGTCGCTACGCCAAGGATAATCCCGATCACGGAAAATCCCGCTATCGCGGAGATCGCTTTTTCCTTTCGCTTCGATTTTAAGTATCGCCACGCCAACGTTAGTTCTGTTGAGAGAGTCAATTCAAAAATCTCCCAATGACTTCGCTCGGCGATATTTCTAAGATCTCGCCGGTTTTTCGATTTTTCAATTCGACGACTCCGTTCTCTATTTTTTTCTGTCCAATGATAATCTGCCATGGAACGCCGATCAAATCCGCGTCGGCTAGTTTTTCTCCTACCGTAACGTCTCGATCGTCGTAAAGAACTTCCTTTTTCGACGATATCGCGGCGTAAATTTCAGAGGCGGCTTCGCGGCATTTTTCGTTTTTTAGATGCAGATTGAGGATCGTTGCGTCAAACGGCGCGACCGACTCCGGCCAAATAATTCCGCGATCGTCGTGAGAAGCTTCGATAATCGCCGCGACCAATCTTGAAACGCCGATTCCATAGGATCCCATCTCGGGAAAAATTTTTTCGCCCTTTTCATTAAGAACAAACGCGTTCATTGACTTAGAATATTTTGTTCCAAAATAAAAAACGTGTCCGACTTCGATTCCCCTCGAAACGGCTAAATCTTTTTCAGCGACAGTCGAGGTTTTTGGATCGTATTTTTCGTCCGCGACGGCGAAAGTCGTCATTAATTCGTCGTCGGAAGCCGAAAGCAGTTTTTTATCGTAATAAAGCGCGCTTTCTCCGGTTTCGGCGAGAATTTGAAACTCGTGGCTCATATTTCCGCCGATCGCCCCCGAATCCGCTTGAACTGGAATCGGAGTCAGCCCCATTCGTCTGAAAATTTTAAGATACGACTTAAAAACTTTTTCATACGTTTTTTTCGCGCTATCAAAATCAATATCAAACGAGTATCCGTCCTTCATTAAAAACTCGCGCCCTCGCATCACGCCGAATCGCGGGCGAATCTCGTCCCTAAACTTCCAGTGGATCTGATAAAGAAGCGTCGGGAGTCCTCTGTAGCTTTTTACGTATTTTCTGAAAACGTCGGTCGCTTGCTCTTCGTTCGTAGGGCTGTAAAGAAACTCGCCCTCTTTGCGATCTTTAAGGCGAAGCATCTCTTTTCCGTAAACGTCGTAACGGCCGCTTTCGATCCATAAATCCGCCGGTTGAATCGTCGTGAAATAAACGCGATTTCCGCCAATTTCATCCTGCTCTTCGCAGATAATCTTCGATATTTTTTCTAAAACGCGAACGGCGAGCGGCAGCCAGCAATATATCCCCGACGCGGTTTGCGATATCATCCCCGAACGCAGCATCAATCTATGCGAAACGATCTTTGCATCCGCCGGAACGTCCTTAGACGTAGGAGCGAAAAACTTAGAAAACAACATAATTCAACCTTAAAAAGCGCGTCATTATAGCAGCCGCGTTG
This sequence comes from Holosporaceae bacterium, assembly GCA_031262635.1. GTDB lineage: Bacteria > Pseudomonadota > Alphaproteobacteria > UBA3830 > UBA3830 > JAIRMQ01. The sequence continues at coordinate 20,114 of JAISHN010000040.1, read as the reverse complement.
CGTTAAACACAATTGCTCGCGATTGAAAAACTCAGGCTAACGCGAGAGCCCCGCTCAACGAAATTCTTTTATTTTTTCCGCGAATTATTTAGTATTAAAACCCTATCGCTTTATTGGAAGGAAATTATATGCATAGTTTATCGCTTTACGACGCTAGAAAAGGGCTTTTGGCCAAGAAATTTTCCTCCGTAGAGTTGACGAGACATTTTCTCGAAAGAATCGAAAAATTTAAAGAATGGAATGCGTTTATAACGGTATGCGCGGACGAAGCTTTGGAAGCCGCGAAGCGTTCGGACGAAAAAATCGCTTCGGGAAACGCCGGAGAATTAGAGGGAATTCCTTTGGCTATCAAGGACTTGTTTCTAACAAAAGGAATTAAAACGACGGCCGGATCGCGAATGCTGGAAAATTTTATTCCGCCCTACGAATCGACGGTAACGCGAAAATTGCTAGACGCGGGAGCGGTTTTTCTCGGAAAAACCAATATGGACGAGTTCGCGATGGGGTCGGCGAACATGACCAGCTATTATGGAAACGTCGTTAATCCATGGAGCAAAGAAAAAAAATTAGTTCCGGGCGGATCGTCGGGAGGATCCGCCGCGGCGGTCGCCGGCCGTCTTTGCGTCGCCGCTACGGGATCGGATACCGGAGGTTCCGTTAGACAACCGGCGGCATTTTCGGGAATAGTCGGACTAAAGCCGACCTACGGCCGTTGTTCTCGCTATGGAATGGTCGCGTTCGCCTCGTCCTTAGATCAAGCGGGGCCTATGACGCAAACCGTTCGCGACGCGGCGATTTTCTTAAAAATAATTTCAGGATTTGATGAAAAAGATTCAACATCGGCGCAAGAACCGGTTCCAGATTTTGAATCTTTCGTTGGAAAATCCATAAAAGGGCTGAAAGTCGGCGTTCCGAAAGAGTATCGCATGGAAGGAATGTCCGAGGATATCGTAGAATTCTGGCGAAAAGGCGCCAAAATGCTGAAAGACGCCGGAGCGGAAATTGTCGACGTTTCGCTTCCTTATTCAAAATACGCGCTGCCGGCTTATTATATAATCGCGCCGGCGGAAGCGTCCTCTAATTTGGCCAGATACGACGGAGTTAGATACGGATTCAGAGCAAAAGGGGCTTCTTTATCCAAGCTTTACGAAAATACGAGAACGGAAGGCTTCGGCGACGAGGTCAGACGCAGAATTTTAATCGGAACTTACGTTTTATCGGCGGGACATTACGACGCTTATTATACGAAGGCGTTGAAAGTTCAAAAACTAATTCGGCAAGATTTTATGTCGGCGTTCGAAAAAGTCGACGTCCTTCTAACTCCGACGACTCCGACGAGCGCGTTTGCGTTCGGGGAAGAGCCGAAAGACGAGGTGACGATGTATCTGAACGACGTGTTTACGGTAACGGCAAATATCGCCGGATTGCCTGGGATCTCAACGCCAATTGGACTGGACGGCCAAGGCCGTCCTCTCGGACTGCAGCTTATAGCTCCGCATTTCAAAGAAGAACTGCTGATACAAGTCGGAAGCGCGTTGGAAAACGCGGCTGACTTCTCCGCTTTGTAGGTTTTAGATTTAAAATATCTTTGAACATCGACATAATTCCCCTCGCGCCGCTCCTCTTTTGCAGGAAGCTCAATCTAAGAGACGGCGCTACGTCATATCGTCATCCTTGGGCTGAAAGCCCGAGGATCCAGTGAAATTTCAGCGTCCTTTTATCCTTCTGTTTCGCAACTTTTTGCAAGATTAACAAAAACAGACCTTCTTTTCATTCGACGTCGCCAGTCCCTTCACTACAGTCCTCCTTCGGAAGAAAATCTAAACTATCTAACTTCAGAAACCTTTACATTGCGGACTTTTGCGATATTTCGCTTATGCTCGTCGTAAGTTTTGGAGAATATGTGTTTTCCCTCGCCGCCGTAGACAAAGAAAATGTTGTCGGTTTCCTCGGGATGAAGAGCCGCGATTATGCTGTCTTTTCCGGGGTTGCATATCGGATTCGGCGGAAGTCCTTTGCGAATGTAAGTATTATACGGATCGTCGATTTTCAGATCGCTATATCTAAGAGAACGCCCTAGGCTATCGCCCCGTTTGTGAGAATATATTACGCTAGGGCAAGATTGCAATTTCATGCCGATTTTCAATCTTTGCTGGTAAACTCCGGCGACTAATTCTCTTTCTATATTCGTTTCCTTTTCAATTATCGAAGCAAGCGTTAAAGCTTCGTTTGGATTTTTTAAAAGGCAACTCGGCGACCTTCTCGGCCACTCCCGTCGGATAAATTGTCTCATAGCCTCTTGAGCTCTTGAAATAATCTCCTGTCTTTTCGTTGGATATTTAAAAAGATAAGTATCGGGCATAATCGACCCTTCCCTAGGGATCCGTTTTATTTTTCCAAGAAGATTTTCATCTTCCTCCAATCTTCTTACGACCTGAACGATCGAAAAACCTTCTGGAATCGTGATTCTGTGAATCACCTCTTTTCCTGAAGAGATAATTTTGATTGCTTCGAACAACGAAACGTTGTCAGGCAGAGCGTACTCTCCAAATTTTGCGCGATATCCAAACAGCTTCATGACTTCTATGGCGAACTTCGCCGTCGCGAAACTAGAAGATATTTTTTTATCGACGATGAAACGCGCGAAATTTTCGTTGCCGCCGCGTTCCAATATAACGCTCTTTTCCGCAACGTAAGAGGATTCCTTAAATAAATTGTACCCTAAAAACGCCGCGCCAATAAAAACGACGGCCAAAAACCCGCTTCCCAGACGCGTAATCTTATTTTTTAAACTATTTTTCATAAATCTTTAAATTTTTTAAAAAACGACGGTAATAATAATGGAGAACGGAATAATAGCAAATCTTATTGTTTCTGGAAACTATCTAAGGCTCTCTTTGAAATAGATTTTGTTAGGAAGAATTTTGTTCGTCATCCCTTTCCATCATTCTGAGCGTAGCGAAGAATCCAGACGGCGGCGACGTATCATAGGCGCCTGGATCCTTTGGCCTGCGGCCTCTAGGATGACGAAAGGGGGAAATGTTGCTTTTTCGTCGTCCTTCTCCTTTTTCTCGTCATCCTTGCGAGCGCAGCGAAGCGAGGATCCAGAAAATGCTGATATTTCACTGGATTCTCGGCCTGCGGCCAAGAATGACGAGATGGAGCGACTCAAAATTTTTTCAGACTGGAATACGGGTTTTAGGTTGAGTTAGGAAGAATTTTGTTCGTCGTCCCTTTCCGTCATCCTGAGCGCAGCGAAGGATCCAGACGGCGAGCACGCCGGAAAAGCGCGTGGATCCTTCGGCCTGCGGCCTCGAGGATGACAGAGAAAGAAGAAGCTTCGCGGCTTCGCGCTCCTAGCAATACTTATCGCGGAGTATAAACCTCTTGTTCCAACAAAAATAGCCTCATACCGCTCATCGCATTTTTCCTAACGCAGCCTAATAATGGGCTGTTAAAGCGTGGAGAAAAAATCAACTTTTCTTCTTAATCAATTCAATCGCGTCGTTTAGAGTCATTGTAAAAATCGATTCGTTTTTCGGAGCCGATATATATTTTCCCTTGAAGAATACGTAAGGGCCGAATCTTCCGATTCCGGCTTTTACCTCCTCGCCGTCGTATTCGCCCAGCGTTTTTGGAAAACGCAGCAAAGCGAGCGCCGTTTGCAAGTTAATATTCTCGGGTTTGATAAATCCTGGAATAGACGAGCGCGGCGGTTTTTCTTTAGGGCTTTTTTTAGCGCCCTTTTTTGGTTCGCTCGCGGGTTGTTTTATATCTTTCTGAACATATATCCCGTAAGGGCCTTTTCGCAGACTGATCTCGCAGCCGTCGACGGGGTCTGTTCCCAAAATTTTTGGGTATTCCGATGATTGAGCGATGGTTTCGTCGCTCTCGCCGGCGGACGTGTCGGCAAATCTTTTAACGTAAGAGCATTCTGGATGACGCGAGCAGCCTACGAACGCTCCGAACCGCCCCATTTTTAAACTTAGCTCTCCGGTTTTACATTGCGGGCACATTCTGGAAATCTCGCAGTTCTCCGTTGAAAACAAGAGCTTTTCCAGCTCGTCGTTTAGTTTGTCGATGACTTCGGCAGTTCTTACGTCTTTGGTTTGATCGACGTTTTCGCTAAATTCCTTCCAAAAATTTTTAAGAATCTCAAGCTTCGATTTGCTTCCGTTGGAGATATCGTCCAGCGACTGCTCGAGGTTGGCGGTAAATCCGTATTCCACGTATTTTGTGAAAAAATTCCTTAAAAACGACGAGACGATGCGACCGCGAATTTCTGGAATGAAAAACTTTTTTACGAGCTTCGCGTAACCGCGGTCTTGAAGAACCTGCAAAATCGCGGCGTATGTAGACGGTCTGCCGATACCTAGCTCTTCAAGCTTTTTTACAAGGCTCGCTTCGGAAAATCTTGGCGGCGGGCTTGTAAGGTGCTGTAGAGCGTCCAATTTTTTCATCGGAGTCTCGTCGCCTTTGTCCAACGGAGGCAGAAGGCCTTCGACTTCTTCCTCTTCGTCTTTTCCTTCGAGGTAGACTTTTATAAATCCTTCGAATTTTAAGACGTTTCCGTTTGCTCGGAAGACGTTCTTTTTATCGTCGGAAATATCGACTTGCGTTTGGTTGAACTCGGCGGACGACATTTGCGACGCGACCGCTCTTTTCCAAACTAAGCCGTATAATTTTAAAAGATCCGCGTCGATTTTGCCCTTCAAAGTCTCGGGGACAATCGCCGCGTCCACCGGACGAATCGCTTCGTGAGCTTCCTGAGCGTTTTTCACTTTCGTTTGATAAAAGCGAGGTTTTTCTGGTAGAAAGTCCTTGCCGTACTTATCGAGAATTAAATCGCGTATTTTTCCGACGGCTTCGTTCGATAAGTTGACGCTGTCCGTTCTCATATATGTGATAAGAGCCGTTCTCCCGCCGTCGATATCCACGCCTTCGTAGAGAGTCTGAGCGAGCCGCATGGTTTTTTTAGCCGAAAAGCCCAATTTTCGCGACGCTTCTTGCTGTAATGTCGACGTGATAAACGCCGGAGCGGGATTACGTTTTACGACTTTCGTTTCGACCGACTCTACGAAAAATTTCCGATCGACTAGCGACGCTTTTATAGCGTTCGCCTGCTCGGCGTTGACTATAGAAAATTTTTCCAGCTTTTTTCCCGCCGCGCAGACTAATCTCGCGTCAAATAATTTCTTGTTTTTCGCTTGAAATTTCGCTTCGATCGACCAATATTCCTTTTTCTGGAAAGCCTCGATCTCAGCTTCTCGATCGACGATAATTCTCAGCGCCACCGATTGAACGCGGCCGGCGGACTTGCTGCCGGGCAGTTTTCGCCACAAAATCGGCGAAAGGGTAAATCCAACGAGGTAATCTAACGCTCGACGAGCCAAGTACGCGTCCACCAGCGACGAATCTATATCGCGAGGATGAGCGATCGCGTCTTTTATAGCGTTTTTCGTTATCTCGTGAAAAACTATCCTTTTAACCGAAACTTTTAGCTTTTTGCTTTCCTGCAGCAGCTCTTTTATATGCCATGAAATCGCTTCTCCTTCGCGATCAGGGTCGGTGGCGAGCAACAGTTCGTCGCATTTCGCCAGCTCGTTTGAAATAACTTGGAGATGCTTTTTCCCATCCTTGCCGACTTCCCACACCATAGAAAAATCGTCGTCGGGACGAACGCTTCCGTCCTTTGACAGTAAATCTCGAACGTGGCCGTAACTCGCGACGACTTTATACCCCGATCCTAAATACTTATTAATCGTCTTGGCCTTCGCCGGAGACTCCACTACTACGAGACGCACGTTGCTTAATTCCTTTTCACCGAGGAGGTTATCCTACGCCGAGGTACTTTAACGCAAGAATTCGATTCGTCAATAGGATTATAAGAAAGCTTTCATGCATAAGTTTTACGCTCATTGCATAGGCTGCGTTAGGAAGAATTTTGTTCGTCGTCCCTTTCCGTCATCCTGAGCGCAGCGAAGGATCCAGACGGCGAGTACATTGAGAAAGCGCGTGGATCCTTCGGCCTGCGGCCTCGAGGATGACGGAGAAGGAAGAAACTTCGCCGCCTCTCGAGAAACGGCCAGCTCCTCTAAATTCGGGCAATTCCCCAAGCTTATGGAAAAAGGACTCGTCGCGTTGTTGAGGAAGATCGCCTTTTTAAGAGACGCGGGAAACTCGCCGACAATCGTAAAATTTTTGCAGCCGTAAATCTGTATTTCCTCCAATTCTCCAAGGTTTGCAAAATTAAGCTCGACGCTGTTTTTAAACGTGAAATCCGCGAACTTAAGCCTTTTTACTTTTGCAAAATCAAGGTCGAAGAGAGCGTCTTCGCATAATTTCATAGACAATTCCTCGAGAGAGTCCGGCGGAGCTCCCGACACGCTTGCGTTTTCGCATCCGCTAATCGAAAGCCGTAAGTATGTCTCAAGATTGTTTATTTTCTTTAGAAAAATATTCTTCCGATTGATGAAAAAACACCAGAAAGAATATCAAATAGCATAAAACGATAGCGTCAATATTGCGCGCTATATCATCGCCAACTAAGCCGTGAGCTATTTTATTTCTTAAATTTAATGGTTCAGTAATTAAATATAGTTCCAAAACCCAATCTAAATCGCCGTCAAAAATCTTCTGTTTCACACATTGTTTTAGAAGCCATTTTATTTTTGTGTCATACAGTTCCGTCTTGTCCTCTGTTACGGTTGAAGTGGGAACTTTTAGAGACAACAAATTTCTTAAACACTGCTCTACTTGTGGAACTAACAAGTGAGATGCTTCTAAAAATTCTTCTCTAAGAAAATAATATATGCCCTTCGCAAAAATGGTTTCATATTCTCTAAGTACAAAGGGACTCTCTTTTACTAATTTCTTAATATCATCCTCAGAAAAAGTATGTTCATTATTTATCGTCTTCAGAGCCGGTGCAATTACAACTACGTAAAATACATTAAAATGCATCCGCAGACCTTCAATCATGTGATATTGCAATCTTTCTTCATCTGAATTAAATGAAGCGACAACTTTTCCATCTTTAGCCAGGCAATCTATCGGAAATAACATACTAATCGATCCAGCTTTTTGAGTTTCTTCACGTATTTTTTCTTCACTTGGAATTTCAAGCAATAAACAAAAGGTATAAACAGCTTCTTTAAGACTTTTCTTTGAAATGCTAGCAATTGTAGACTTAATTAACTCTGGCGGTATATTTAACTTAGACTGTAGATGTTCGCAGTAGGTTGGAACGCCAAGTTTTTCTATTTCTAATTTTAAGCGAGTTACTTCGTCATTATTTTTTAAGTCTTCATACAAAAGCAAAGCGTTTTTTAACATTTCTCTATTGTTGGGACAGTTTTGAGCTTGCATTTCATAGGTCTTTGCCCGCTCATTTTTTAAAGCCGCTTTTTTAGATTCGTCTAAACCTAATTTTTGGCTGAATTTTATAGCTAACTCATAAAAATGTTGAATCCACGAACTTCCAATATAAGTTTCTTTTAATGCGTTTATGATGCTTAAAGTCTTTTCATAGCATTGCTTCTGTACCGAGTTATCAGGAAAATTCAGATCTGATATCTTATCAAAACAAGAGTAAAAATAGAGTTCATAGCCTGGTTTGTAATTGACAGCATTCGCGTATTTTTGCATTTTGTCGAGTATCGCTTTTTGTTCGTCTGCTCCTTTCATAGAGCTGACTAAATTACAAACTCTATTTATGTAGTGTGATGTATTAGAGAGGAAAAATTTTTCTCTAAAATTTTCAGAATGATAGAATAAGAAATTGTCTATAATATCATAATACCCTTTTACAGCGATTCTTGCGGCCTTTATATTGTTTTTGCCCAAAAGTTTTGAGAGCCATAAAACGTCGGCTATTCTAGTTTTTACAAAATTGTTTTCTATTTGTCCCAATTTATTGTATAAAAATTCGGCGCTCTCTTCATTTAAACCCTTTTCTTTTAAATCGCTCACGCCGTTTTCTTGCCTACATAGACAACGAAATGGAACTTCCCGATCATTCTGCATATATAGGGAGCAGATTTTATACACAAGGCTTTTGATACTTCCTTCCGCAATTCGCTCGCGACATCCATAACAATTTCCATATTCGTCGAAAATTTTATTGATTTCCCCCGATTGAATCAGATCTTTAAAATCTTCTTCGTAACGCTCATTAGTCACCATGTTCTCCATTTATGATTTTATATGACTTTCAATTTATCGTAATTATAGAACTATAAATAATACAATTCTAGAGGGGTATTTTTGGAATTTTTAATAAACTAAGTTGTCGCCGCTCTTGCCTGAAACTCCTCCTCCATCGATTCGCCGTAAGTTTGTAGTCGACGTTCTTTATGTAAATGAAATCGCCTTGCTTAATTTGCATAATCTCGAGGACCGAAGTCGATGGAATCGGATTCGGATAAATAGATTGTTCGTCGGCTGTTCGACCGCTCTAAATCGCCCCGTAGTCCTTCACGCAGACAATCATCCTCCTCGCCAATGTCTCCGATATCAACCCTTTGTTCGTCATCCTCTATTCCCTCCATTCTTAGTTAGTTAACTTAACCAAAAATGTAACGAATTACTTGACTTCTACAATCCTGAGCAAAGCGAAGGATCCAGACGGCGATGATGCCGGAAAAGCGCATGGATCCTTCGGCCGCAAGCGGCCTCGAGGATGACGGAGAGGAAGGAAGCAAGGATGACAAGAAGGAAGAGACATAAAGGCGAATATTATCCGCCCCTACAGTATGTGCGATGTTTTCGGGTCGCCGAATAGCAATCTACCCATGCGACGCTTTAAAAACGACTACCGTATATTAAGACCGACTATAGATATAAGAAACTCCGCGATCATTCTAGTTCAACATCAACTATTGTTCTTCCGCTTGTTCTCCAGCCGTTAGCTCTGCGACGCGACGAGCTTCCTCTTCTACCACCGCCGTTAAGTCTGGATCAGTTCCGGCCGTTTTTATGTCTTCAACTGGAAACGCCTTGTCAAGAAATTCATATTCTTGCCATTCCGCTGGCGGGTCAAGGTAGCTAAGGTCTTCGTCATCGCCCGCGGCTAGTGCCTCTACTCCCCGAATTTTTTCACCCTCAAATTCGTCCGGCGCCATCGCCATAGAAACGTCAAATACAAATGCAACCGCAGCGGCAAATATAGCTTTTCTCATAAATATCTCCATTAATTAATATGATAGATATATAGTGTTTTAAATAAAAAGACAAATGTTTTTTTAAAAAATAACAAAACTATTTTATATACTTGTGTTTATTTAATATCGCAAACATTTTTTTGCGCGCTCAAAAGATAGAAATTAAAAAGTACGATCCGGTCGTTCGCAGACGCGTTCTGTTCAAGGAAACGAAGATTGAATAGCGCGCATTTTCGCTCTGATAAGCGCTCTTCTAAATATGTCGTCGGTAAAAAAAACGTAGCCATCGGAATCGGCGCGTAGCGTCTGGCGGTTATTCTTCTTTTATACAAATTATCGCTTCGCCAATATCCGCATAATCATTTGCTCGCTCCATCTGAAAATCGGCGCGTTCGACAGGCTCTTTTCGGCAACGGCATTTTAAATAAACGCGCTTCTATTTCTATTGACACAATACGGCGGCCGTCGTTATTATTCGAGCTGTCGACCTGGAGGGGTGGCCGAGTGGTTAATGGCAGCAGACTGTAAATCTGCCGGCGAGAGCCTACGTGAGTTCAAATCTTACCCCCTCCACCATTCCATATGAAAGATTCGCAAAAATGCGAGAAAAATTATGCGTCGCAATCTGAAAGACGACGATCCAGGTAAAAATTCAGCCGCCAAAGCCGAACATATTCCCGTTTTGCTAAAAGAAATGCTGTCGGAGTTGTCTCCGGCGGACGGAAAAACTTATTTCGACGGAACTTTTGGCGGCGGAGGTTATACTAAAGCGATTTTAGACGCGGCAAATTGCAAAGTAATCGCCGCGGATCGCGATCCGCGCGTAAAATCAACGGCCGACGAGTTTAAAACCGACTATCGAGAAAGATTTAACTTTTTTAGCGCGAAATTCAGCGAGATAAAAAAAATTGCCGGAGAAGCCAAGCTTGACGGAGTCGTTTTAGACCTAGGCGTTTCGACTTTTCAACTAGCCGATCCGTCCAGGGGATTTTCTTTTAATCTCGCCGGTCCCGTCGATATGAGAATGGGATCTGACGGTCAAACTGCGTTGAGCGTTATTAGGGAATACTCCGAGCGAGATTTGGCGAATATCATATATGAATATGGAGAGGAGCGTTTTTCTCGCCGGATCGCAAAAAATATTAAAGTAAATCTCGGACTCATAAAAACCACGGAAGATTTAGCGAACATAATTCGTCGCTCCGCGAGAAAAACCTCTAAAATTGATCCCGCGACAAGAACTTTTCAGGCTCTGAGAATTTTTGTAAACGACGAGCTTGGAGAATTGGAAAAAGTTCTGAAAGACTCGGTCGATTTGTTAAATCCAGGCGGAAAAATTGTCGTCGCCAGTTTTCATTCGCTTGAAGATCGCATAGTTAAATACTTTTTTAAAAAACTCGATCCTTCTAAATTCAAAATACTGACGAAAAAACCGATAGTTCCGTCGGAGGAAGAAATATCGTTTAATCATAAGTCGAGATCGGCTAAACTTCGAGCCGTTCATATGTTATAGTTAAACGTTTTTTTGTTATAAATAATGACGACCAAAAGAACTTCGTTTTTTATTTTTCTTATTTGCGCGGTCGGATTATGGATGTTTTACCTAAAATATACGGTTATTTCGATTGAAGATCGAATTAGACGAGCGAGTAAGGATCTGGTCGTTGAAAGAAAAAATCAGCATATATTAAAAGCGGAATGGAAGGCGTTAACGACTCCCGAAAGAATCCAGCGTCTCGCCGTTAAGCATCTAAATATGCGTCAGATAGAACCGGCGCAGTTGCGAGAATTCGATCCGTCGATATTCCATTCGGAAAAGAGCCGATATAAGGAAACAAAAAAACTATCTAAATTAGTCGATGAAATTCTTTCTTCCAAAGGCGTCGATTAATGTACAAAGGCTATGGAAATAATCTGTATTCCATCTCAACGCAGCCTTTAAAAGTAGCTAGGCAAAGAGTTCTATTCGTCGTCAGCATTTTCTTGTTGGCGTTTCTAGCGTTAGTCTGCCGGTTAGCTCAAGTTATGATTTTGAACGATAAAGAAGAAAAACGGCGCTTTGAATTCGTTCCGCCGACAATTTCTCGCGCGGACATAGTCGATCGAAACGGAACGATAATAGCGACAAGTTTGCCGACAGTTTCTTTGTACGCCTGTCCGCGCGAAATCATAAGCGTTGAAGAAGCGGCGGAAAAAATCGCGGCGGCGCTAGATTTAAACAAGGCGGATTTGAAAAAAAAATTATCTTCTCAAAAAAAATTTCTATGGATAAAGAGAAATTTATCTCCGGTTCAAGAGCAAGCCGTTTTGAATCAAGGCATTCCGGGAATCCATTTTTTGAAGACGGAACGACGCGTTTATCCCGACAAGAATTTGTTTTCTCACGTCATTGGCGGGACGGACGTGGACAACGTTGGAATAGCCGGAATTGAAAAAGTTTTCGACGAGTCTCTGCGAGAGTCGTCCGAGCCGATAAAACTATCCGTCGACGTAAAAATTCAGCATGCGGTTAGAGACGAATTACAAAAGAGCGTAGAGGAATTTAAAGCGCTCGCCGGAGCGGCCGTCGTAATGAAAATATCGACCGGCGAAATAATATCGCTGGTTTCTTTTCCAGATTTTGATCCGAACGCAATCTCCGATCCGAAGGCGAAGGAGCGATTTAATATGATCACGTCTTCCGCTATCGAGCCTGGATCGTCGGCGAAAGTTTTTAATACGGCAATGGCTATCGAGTCGGGACTCGTCGCGCCGTACACGACGTTTGACGCGAGATTTCCGTTGAAAGTCGGAAAATTTGTCGTTCATGATTTTAAAGGACTTGGGAAAATTCTTACCGTCGAAGAAATTTTAAAATTCTCTTCCAACATAGGCTCCGCGAAAATAGCGTTGGAAGTCGGACGAGCGTATCAAAGAAAGTTTTTCAAAAATGTCGGATTATTGGACGCGGTCTCATGCGAGCTGCCTGAAACGCAGCGGCCGCTTTATCCCGCTTTATGGACGGAAGTCAGCTCGATTACCATTTCTTACGGACATGGAATCGCGTTCAGTCCTCTTCATATGATTACCGTAATGTCGGGAATTTTGAACGACGGAATTTTAAACAACCCGACTTTGCTAAAACGCGATAACGTCGCTTCAGGGCGAAGAATTATTTCTAAAAGAACGTCTAATATAATGAAAGCTCTCCTTAGAATAGACGTAATTGAAGGAAGAAATAAATTCGCCGAAGTTTCGGGGTATTGCGTCGGAGGAAAAACGGGAACCGCGGAAAAACAAAAAGGCGGCAAGTACTTGAAAAACTCGAACTACGGAGGGTTTATCGGAGCGTTTCCTATGACGAACCCACAATACGCCGTTTACGTCGTTCTAGACGATCCGCAGGCGACTCCGAAAACTCACGGGTATAAAACAGCCGGCTGGAACGCCGCTCCAACCGCCGCGAATATTATAAAAAGAATCGGCTCAATGCTCGGAGTCGTCGCGTCGAACGGACCCGAACCGGATTGGAAAAGCATTATGAGGAAAGAAGTATGAAAAAGTTGGGCGAGCTTTTTGAAAACGTCGACGATTATAAAAACGAAATCGTTCAAGATATTTGCGACAACTCAAAAACGGCTTCGGTCGGAAGCTTATTCGTCGCGTTAACTAGAGACGAGGAAAGCGGACGAAAATACATAGAAGAAGCGATCGCTCGCGGAGCAAAGTATATTTTACAAGAAAGCGAAGATGAAAAAGAGCGCGTTGAAAATAAAAACGGCGTTGTGCTTTTTTTCGTAAAAAACGTCCGCGCGGAATTGGCTCGCGTCGCGTCAAAATTTTACGAAAGCCGTTTTAATAAAATTGTCGCCGTTACCGGAACGAACGGCAAAAGCTCTACGGTCGATATTCTAAGACAAATATGGATCAACGCGGGAATCGACGCCGCTAGCGTCGGAACGCTCGGGGTTATAACGAAAAACGGTCGAGCGAACTTATCGCATGACATGACTTCTCCCGATTGCGTGGAGCTGCGAAAAATTTTATGGAGGCTTAGCGAAAACGGAGTTAAAAACGTCGCGATGGAAACGACGGCGCACGGAATAGCGCAACGCAGAATCGACGAGATAAAATTCGACGTTTGCGCTTTTACAAATTTCTCGCAGGATCATTTAGACTATTTCAAGACGTTCGAAAATTATTGGAACGCAAAAGCGCGTTTGTTTTTGGAGCTTGCTTCTCGACAATCCGTTTTCGTCGTAAACGCGGACGATCCGAAGTCGGAAAAAATATGCGAAATAGCCGCCGCTCGCGGAATAAAATGCGCGAGCTACGGACGAACTTCCAACGACGTAAAAATTATCGATATCGAGCAAGAAGAATCAACACAACGCGTTAAAGCGTCGTTTTTTGGAAAAGAAATCTCGTTTGTTCTGCCTTTACAAGGCGCGTTTCAAGTCTACAACTCGCTATGCGCGGCGGAAATTGCGTATCTCGCGGGAACGAATATTGAAGAAATTATCGACGGAATACAAAAACTGCATCCGATTAACGGTCGAATGGAACTTGTCGCAAGATATCGTTCGGCGGCTATATATATAGACTACGCGCACACGCCGGACGCTTTAAAAAACGCGCTTATATCTCTGCGAAACCATGCTAAAAATAGAATCATCGCGGTTTTTGGCTGCGGAGGAAATCGCGACGAGCAAAAACGTAAATTGATGGGAGAAATCGCTAAAGAATTTGCGGACGTCGCGATTGTAACCGACGACAACCCGCGAGACGAAGATCCCGCGCGGATCAGGAAAGCGATTCTGGAAGGATGCCCGCAAGCCATCGAGATAGGAAACAGAAGGAAAGCGATTGAATCCGCTATAGAAATGTCGTCTGCCGGCGACGCGGCGTTAATCGCCGGAAAAGGGCATGAGACCTATCAAAAAATAGGGAAAAAAATTCTAGAATTCAGCGATCGAGAGGTTATATTAAACAAGGTGAAAAATAATGTTTTCTAAAGAAGAATTATCCGAAATTTTCGGACAAACCGTATCTGAAAACGCAGACGATATTTGTATAGACTCGCGATCGGTAAAAAAAGGAGACGTATTTGTCGCCGTCAAGGGAGAACAATACGACGGACATGATTTTATAAAACAAGCGGTTAACGACGGAGCGGCTTTCGCGATTTCCGAAAGAAACGTTCAAGGAATCGATTCGGACAGAATAATAAAAGTAGATTCTTCATTCGAAGCTCTAAATAAATTAGCAAAATACAATGTCGCCAAAACCGCCGCCAAATATGTTGGAATTACCGGAAGCGTAGGAAAAACTACGACTAAGCAATTAATTTATCACGCGCTTTCAAAGCAACCGGAATTGCGCGGCAAAGTTTATACGACGCGAAAAAATTTCAACGGTCAAATCGGACTGCCGATATGCGCGGCGACTATGCCGCGTAGTACGGAAATCGGCGTTTTTGAAATGGGTATGAGCGCTCGCGGGGAAATTAAGAAGTTGCTCAAAATAATTCAACCGTCCGTTTCGGTTATTTCTCAGATCTGCGAAACGCATCTAGAATTTTTCGGCTCGATTTGGGAAATAGCCAAAGCGAAAGCGGAAATTTTTGAAACCGCCGCGCCGCAAGAAGCCGCGATTATTCCCGCCGACTGCGCTTTCGCCGATTTTCTAAAACAAAAAGCTCGGGAAAACGGAATCAAAAATATTTTTACATTCGGCTCGCAAGATTCCGACGCAAAAATTCTTGAATGCCGTCAAAGGGAAGAGAGCTCTGAAATCGTCGCTGAAATTTTGGGAGAAAAGGTTCGATACGAAGTTTGCGGCGTTAGCGATTCTTTGATCCGCAATATCCTATCTTCTCTTTTGTGCGCTCATGTAATTTCAAAAATACCTCTGCAAAAACTCGCCGACGCGCTCGCTTCCTTCGAGTCGCCTTCGGGACGCGGCGGAGTTTTTCATTTAAAAGAACGCGACATAATTCTGATAGACGACGCTTACAACGCATGTCCGACTTCCGTAAAATCCGCGATTCGTTCGCTTGCAAAATATGAAGGCTGCAGAAAAATTCTCGCTCTCGGAGATATGCTGGAACTGGGGCGAGACGCAAATCTTTATCATGAAAATTTATCGGCGACGATTGATAAATATGGAGTAGATTTAGTCTTTACTTGCGGTTCGCTGTCGAAGTATTTATTCGATAATTTAAGAGATTGCAAAAAAGGCGGGTATTTTGAAAACTCCGCGCAGTTGGCTGAAAAAATCTCGGACAAAATCAAGAACGACGATTGCGTTCTCGTAAAAGGATCGAATTCAATGAAAATGAATCTTGTGGTCGAAGCGGTGAAAAGACTGGAAAACTCGAATGTTTTATAATTTTATATTTCAATATCTAGGCTCTGTTTCAGGAGTTAATCTGCTGCGTTACATCACGTTTCGAACGATGTGCGCGGCTCTTACGTCGTTGATCATTAGTTTTTTGCTTTATCCTAGCTTTATAAAACATTCTAGGAAAAATTATCAGCCGATTCGAAGCGACGGACCTAAATCGCATACGGCTCATAAGCAAGGAACTCCTACAATGGGCGGAGCGGTCATCGTCGCGGGAACTTTAATATCGTCTCTACTATGGGGAGATATTTCAAACAACTATTTGCTTCTATTAAATTCATTGACGCTTTCTTACTGTCTCTTAGGATTTTACGACGATTATTTGAAAGTAAAACTGAAAAATTCGAAGGGAGTTAGAGGGAGAAAAAAATTATTTTTTCAGATAATAATCGCTTTGGTTTTTTCATATCTTGTCGAGTCTCTTAGAACGCCGGAAATAGCCGGCCGTCTTATGTTTCCGTTTTTTAAAAACTTTGTCATAAATAATTCCGCCTTTTTGATCGTCTTTACGACGTTAGTGATAGTCGGCAGTTCCAACGCCGTAAATTTAACTGACGGACTCGACGGACTCGCCGCTTTTCCTTCAATGTTGGCGACGCTGTGTTTTGGAATCATAAGCTACATAGTCGGACACGTCGTTTTCGCAAACTATTTGCAGATCGCTTATATAGCGTCGGCCGGAGAATTGTGCATCTTCTGCGGAGCGTTGATCGGCGCTTGTCTTGGCTTCCTATGGTACAACGCTCCTCCGGCGAAGATATTCATGGGCGACACAGGTTCGCTTGCGATCGGCGGAGCTTTGGGAGGCGTTAGCGTGATCGTCAAGCATGAATTCGTTTTAGCGATTATCGGCGGATTGTTTGTAATAGAAGCTTTGTCTGTCATGATTCAAGTAGCGTATTTCAAATATACCGGAAAGAGAATTTTTCTAATGGCGCCGATTCATCATCATTTTGAAAAAAAAGGATGGACGGAGTCGACGGTCGTCGTTAGATTTTGGATTATTTCGTTTATATTCGCGGTGATTGGATTAGCGACGTTGAAGATAAGATGATTTTTTTAGATTATTATAAAAATAAACGCGTCGGAGTTCTCGGTTTAGGAAAAACTGGAAAATCCGTCGCAGACTCTTTAATCGCCAGCGGAGCGGAGGTAAGGCTATACGACGACCGCGCGATTGTTTACAGGGGGTTGACGGCTTCTAATAAGCTATGCGACGAAAAATTAGCCGCGCTAATCGTTAGTCCTGGGATAAATATTCTTTGGCCAAAAGTTCATCCGATAATCAAAGCCGCTAGAGAAAATTTGATTCCAATTCTGAGCGATCTCGATTTATTTCAGCAGCAAGCTAAAAATAAAAAAACAATCTGCATAACAGGTACAAACGGCAAATCTACGACGACGGTTTTAACTCGTCATTTGTTTAATTCCGCCGGAAAAAAAACGGAGATAGGCGGCAATTTTGGCATTCCGCTTTTATTGGTCGATCCAAACGCGGATTTTTTCGTTTTCGAGCTTTCGTCGCATCAATTGGAATCGTCTTTTATTTTAGGATTCGACACGGCTATTTTATTGAATATCTCTCCCGATCATTTAATGCGGCACGGAGGCATGGAAGGCTACATAGCCGCTAAGCAGAAAATATTTGCGAATTTTCATGAAAAATCTACCGCGATAATTGGAGTCGACGACGAACGTTGCGTTAAAATTTTCGAGTTTCTAAAAAAAATAAATCATCCGCGCGTTATTCCAATTTCCGGCGATAAAGTTCCCGATTTCGGAATCGGATGGGAAGACGACAACCTTGTGGACAATCGTTTTAACTCGCGAGAAATCGTTTGCGGAAAAATTCCTGATTTCGACGGAAAACATAATCGGCAAAATATCGCCGCCGCTTACGCCGCGTTCGTTCAACATGGTCTGGATAAAAAATCGTTTCATGAGAAATTGCTGTCGTTTAAAGGTCTCGAGCATCGTCAGGAAATCGTCGCTCGCATCGACGGCGTTTTGTACGTCAACGACAGCAAAGCGACAAACGCGGATTCGACGAAGCAAGCTCTAAAACGCTTCGACAATATAATATGGATTCTCGGCGGCCGACCGAAGGAAGACGGAATCGGAAGTTTAGTAAAATACTTCGACAAAATCCGATTCGCTTTTTTAATCGGAGAAGCGGCTGAAGATTTCGCAGTCTTGCTAAGCGAGCGCGGAGTAAAAAACGAGATTGCGGAGACTTTGGACGAAGCGGTAAGACGATCGAAAGAATTCGCTAAAATTTACAATGCCGACGTAGTCTTATTATCGCCCGCGTGCGCGAGTTTCGATCAATTTAGAGATTTTGAAGAACGCGGCGAGCGTTTTAAAAATTTAGTTGGCGAGACGACTTAATGGATATTTCAAGAGCGAGCGACAGTATCTTGGGACGCTGGTGGTGGACGGTCGATAGGACGATTCTGTTCTCATTCTTACTGCTGGTTGCGTTTGGAATTTTATTATCCGCCGCCGCGACTCCAATGGCCGCCGAGCGAATTGGAATCGAAAGGTTTTACTTTTTAAAACGACATTTGTTGTACGTAGTTCCTTCTTTAGCGGCGGTTTTTTTCATTTCTACGTTAGAATATTCCGGCGTAAAAAAGTTATCGCTCTATTTGTATTTTACGTTTGCGATACTTACCTTTCTCACGCTATTCATGGGGTCGGAGATTAAAGGCGCGCGGCGTTGGATATCGATTTTCGGCTTTTCTCTGCAGCCTTCGGAGTTTGTAAAGCCGGCTTTGGTCGTTATAACGGCTTGGATGCTTTCGGAAGGAAGAAAATATCCCGAATTCAGGGGAAAATTTTTATCGTTCCTATTTTTATCGCTTTTTGTTTTTCTTTTAATTCTGCAACCGGATATTGGAATGGTAGTCGTGACGGTTTCCGTTTGGTTTGGGCAGCTTTTTTTAAACGGGCTGCCGATAATTTTGGTAATCGTCGCTTCTGGAATTTTGCTCGGCGGATTTATTCTCGCCTACTTATTCCTGCCGCACGTAACCGCTCGCGTCGATAGATTCTTGGATCCGGCGGTCGGAGATCAATACCAAATTGGCAGATCGTTGGAAGCTTTTGCGAACGGAGGCCTTTTTGGAGTCGGCCCGGGAGAAGGATTAATAAAAAAACATCTGCCGGACGCTCATTCCGATTTTGTTTTCGCCGTGCTTGGAGAGGAATTTGGATTTTTAGTTTGCGTTCTAGTCGCGTCGATAATAGCGTTCATCGTCGTTTACGGAGCGTTAAAGACGCTGAAGGAAAACAATCTGTTTTCGCTGCTAGCCTCCGTCGGACTTCTGTCGCAATTCGGACTGCAATCATTCATAAACATCGCGTCGGCTTTGCATATGATTCCGACGAAAGGAATGACGCTGCCGTTTCTTAGTTACGGCGGCTCTTCCATGCTCGCGGCAAGCGTAACGGTAGGAATGATTCTAGCGTTAAGAAAGAAAAATTATCTATCGGAAGTTGAGTCTCGAGCGACTTTTTCTTCGACCAACGCCTCGCCGTCGTAGACGACGACGTATTTTTTCATGATTTCTTTTTGGAAACTTAAAGGCAGGCGATCGAATTCGAATATATCTATCAAAAAAGGAACGCCGCTTTCTCTTAAAGCTTCCCTTAAATCGTCGACGCGGGCATTTTCTTGACCAAAGCTCTTTACGGCTAAATCTAGATCGCTGCCCGAATGAGCGTCGCCCCCGACTCGACTTCCGTAAGCCCAAACCGTCGCTTTTGGATATATATTTTTTATAATTGTTCGAATTTCTTTCAGAGCTTCCGGTTTTATAAAGAGATCAGTCATTTTCGATTATGTCTCTAAAACATAGAGTAAAAGGGGCTAACGCATATATAATCTATAAGAAAAAAGTTGAACAATTTTCAGATCCTTTATCTATTTTCCAATCTTAGCGACCGAAGTCTAGGATGAGTTAGATACCTAACAGTCTCCTCCCTGCCGCTTGTATTCTTGGATCGGCGTATCCTAAAGGCGTTCCCGGACAACCATTTGATGTACCGATATCCGCTAAGCGAAGTATTAGTAATAGCTTATAAGTTCTATGTATTTGGTTGTCATCCAAGAGACATTCAGGTGAAGCTAGGACATCACCCAGTTCTCCTCCATTTACGTCTATAAGTTTAACTACGGGTTCCGCGATAAGCGCCAGTTCTGATGGGTTTTCGCCATTTACATACCAACCATTTCTGTCTATACAAGGTTTCTCTGCGCTTCTGATGTTATCATCTGAATCGAAAAAGCCAATTCTTCTC
This sequence comes from Holosporaceae bacterium, assembly GCA_031262635.1. Lineage (GTDB taxonomy): Bacteria > Pseudomonadota > Alphaproteobacteria > UBA3830 > UBA3830 > JAIRMQ01. Next base: position 267 of record JAISHN010000040.1, on the reverse strand, counting down.
ATTAGGCTTTCTAGATTGTCCGACATGCTACCTTCCTGATGTGTAAGGTTTAGGTCGCTGCCGGCCAGGAGCGCTTCTTTAAACCGCAGCATTAACTGAAGAAAATCGTGTCTGGCTTCAAAAAAAACATCCATCAGCGCCGGCGCATTTTCTCCGAGTATCCATCTTAGCGTGCTCCTATGCAGCATATCCGCGTTCTCGGTGTTTTGGCGATGATCGCAAAATCGTATCCTTTTTTGTCGGCGTAGTTCAATTGCGCTCCGAGGC
>JAISHN010000090.1 GCA_031262635.1 Holosporaceae bacterium | reverse complement strand
GAAAATATTTGATATCTCCGCTCTAAATCGATTTTTTTAATCCTTTATTCGGGTTTGTAGAGATGAAATTTGGAGTTACTAGGTTCCGTTAGGAAAAATGCGATGAGCAGTATGAGGCTATTTTTGTTGAAACAAGAGGTTTATACTCCCGCAATAAGTCATTGCTAGGCGCATGAATTCGCGAAGTTTCTTCCTTCTCCGTCATCCTAGAGGAGGGCTTGCCCGACGAAGGATCCATACGCTTTCCCAGCGTACTCGCCGTCTGGTTCCTTCGCTGCGCTCAGGATGACGGAAAAGGACGACGAACAAAATTTTTCCTAACTCAACCTAAGATCAGATACCGTCAAGAAGCGATTTTAATCTCACAAGAGGGCGCTGTGTAGCGGTGGATGTCGTGGTCGCAGGTGCAGCAATTTCGCCGTTACATCCGTTCTGCGCCGCTGCGAGTACGTTTTCCAGGAAGACTATGACCGTAGTGAGAGGATTTTGCGCCGCGGCACCGGCAAGTTGTTCCCTCTTCGGGAGCAGATGCCCGAGTGTGTTTGACAGGACTTCCGGTGAGTCTATGGCGTAGTTCATTATTAGAAGCCATCCGTCTGTGCAGAGGCGGTGGTACTCTTCTGCGAGCAGGTCGCAAGACGTCATAGGAGGAGAGCAATCAGGCGGGCGCCGGTTTGACAGGTAGGCAACGAATGATTCCCGTAATAACCCGCGTAACGGTTCCATTTCAGAGCAGTGTCCCTCAAGGGTTAGCGAAGCCGGAGGCAGCGGGTTTTCCGTGCGCTCGCATACTCGCAGACTTAGGCAATAGCGTTGTTCCGCGATACCGCGGCTGGGTTCGCAGCTTTCTGCGGCTGTCGAAACCACACAAGCTAGTAATAATAATCCTAGAATTTTTTTCATGGCATATACTTCCTACTTTTACTACTAATTACGATTGTCATAATTGCGCTAAATGGAATAATTGTCAACTTTAAAAACTAGACGCAGTTGCGTTTCAAAACAATTGTGTTTTAAATTTAATTGATGAGACATCTTGTCTAGAATTTGAGAAGACCTTCTCTAAAGGATTTTTCAAGCGGCATTGAGGCATCTTGCGAATGCAAACGCCTGATAGGTTTAACCGCTGGATTTAAGGATAGATTTAAGGTCTTTTAAGAGCTTAGAAGGCTCTCGATTAAAAACGACAAGACGCTTTCTGTCCGTTAATGCAAAAACAATTCGTCGGATTTAACGTCCGCTAGGTCGAGGTCGGAGAATAATTTTACCGTCTCAAAACATCTTTCGGCTAAAGACATTCGTCCTTCTCTAGCGAGCATTTCGTCGAGTCTGGATTTTAGTCTGTGAAGATACAAAACGTCTCCGGCGGCGTATTTCAGCTGCTCGGGAGAAAGGTTTTCTCTTCCCCAGTCGGAGGATTGCTCTTGTTTTGAAAGATCGACGTCCAGAAGCTCTTTGCAGATATTTTTTAACCCATGCTTATCGCTATAGGTTCTCGCTAGTTTTGACGCGATTTTTGTGCAGTATATTGGGTTTGTTTTGATCCCAAACGTATAGTTTAGGATGGAAATATCGAATCTTGCGTAATGAAATATCTTCAAAACCGATTCGTCGGTAAGAAGTCTCTTGAGATTTTCCGCTTTATTCTCGCAATCTTTTTGTATCTGAACGATATGAACCTCGCCGTCCTCGGAGCAAAGCTGAACCAAACACAGTCTATCCCGCTTTGTAACCAAACCCATCGTTTCCGTGTCGACGGCGACGCTGTTTTTAAAAACAACGTTCGACGGCAGATCGTTTTTGTGAAAGTTCATTTAATCGGCTTTCTTTTTTCGATTATCTCGTCAATCAAGCCAAATTCTTTCGCTTCTTCGGGAGACATGAAGTTGTCGCGATCCATGGCTTTTTCGATTTCAGCCAGAGCTTTTCCCGTATGTTTCGCGTATGTTTTATTTAATCGTATGCGAGAATCGAGAATTTCCTTCGCGTGAATTTCAATGTCTGACGCTTGACCGCGGAATCCTCCCAGGGGTTGATGGATCATAATTCTGGAATTCGGCAGAGAGAATCTTTTACCTTTCGCTCCGGCCATTAATAGAAACGACCCCGCCGACGCGGCTTGTCCCATGCATAGAGTCGCGACTTCCGGGGTGATGTACTGCATAGCGTCGTATATCGACCACGCGGCGCTTACTACGCCGCCTGGGGAATTTATATAAAAGAAAATGTCCTTTTTAGGATCCTCGGATTCCAAAAACAACAACTGCGCGCAAATTAAAGTCGCCGACGCGTCGTTTATCTCGCCGTGCAAAAATATAATCCGTTCTTTTAGGAGACGCGAAAAAATATCGTAAGATCGCTCTCCGCGTCCGGTTTGCTCGACGACTATTGGAACCAACGCGCTCATAACTTCCTCCATTTTTTTACGAGACTTTTATACTTTCTCTTCCTTTATTTTTTGTGAAGAACGCTTGGTTTTTTTCGTTTCAGCCGATTCAGTTTCGTTTTCCGCAAGTTTTTCTTTAGGCTCGGATTCGGCTTTGCGACGCTTAGGTTTTTCTTCTTTTTTCGACTCTTTAGATTTGTCGTCTTCCTCGTCTTTGAAGAAATCAAACTCTTCTTCGTCTAAAGCGATTAAATCCTCGATCGAGCGCTTTTCTTCCTTTATTTTTATCTTGCCGTATAAGAAATTGATGACCTTATCCTCTAGTATAGGACCGATTACAGCCTGAATCGAGTCGCCGCGAGAATATTTCTGCCAAATCGCTTTTTCTTGTCCAGGATATAGGGACGCGATGTGTTTTATGGCTTGGTAAATTTCTTCCCGCGACACGGTGATTTTTTCTCTCTTAGCGATTTCCGCGATCACGAATCCTAAGCGAACTCGCTGCTCTGAAAGCTTCCGGCACTCTTCTTGAACGCGAGGCGAGAATTCTTTGCCGAGCTTTTTCGCTTCTTCTTCGATTTGAGAGCGGATTACTCTGCCTTCAAGCTCCGTCATATTCTGCGGAACGTCGAAGTCGTATTGTTCCGATATTCTGTCTAAAAGATCGCGACGCATAACGTCTTTGGCTATGTATTCGTACTTTGAAACGACTCTGGCTTTCGCCCATTCTTTTGCTTTTTCAAGATTATCGCAGCCGATCGCCTTGGCGAAGTCGTCGTCCAACTTATATTCCGCGTGATTAAAAACTTTGTTCACGACGGCTTTATAGGCGACGCTTTTACCGGAAAGACTCTTTTCATGGAAATTCTCGGGATAATTTACCGAAAATTCCACTGTGTCTGAAACTTTCGCTCCGATAAAAGGCTTCCAGAAATCTTCAAGGACAGTCTCGTTTCCGAGTATTATTTCAAGGTTGTCTAGGATGTTGGTTCTCGGCTTTTTGCCAGGACTGAGCAAAGTCAGATTAACGGCGACTTTCTGTCCCTCTTTAATTTTTCCGCCGCCGTTGTCTTCGATCCAATTTTTAGCGTCTTTTCTTATGCTTTCTAGAAAATCGTCGACTTCTTTATCGGTAATTTCAGGGAGATGTTTTACAACTTCGAGATCCGATACTTCTTTCAGTTCAAAAGACGGAATTATCTCGTATTTTATTAGAAATTCCAACGAATCCTGTTCGTCTTTGACTATTTCCGTCACGTAACTTAGCGATAAAGCCGGCTTTTCATCGTTCAAGAATTTTTTACAAGCGTCGGTTATAGCCTGCTTTTTGGCCTCGCTTTCAACGCTTTCGCCGTATATGCGTTTTAGAATGTCGAGCGGCGCTTTTCCAGGACGGAAGCCGTCTAGACGGACTTTTTTCGCGATGTCCCGTAGTTTTGTATTTCTCGCAGCGTCTAAATCTTCTTTGGAAAGCAAGACGTTGCAACTTCTCTTAAGACCGTTTTCCGTCTTATTTAAAATCTCCATTAATCTCTCCGTAATACAACTTCATGGTGCGGACGGAGGGACTTGAACCCCCACGGCTATTGCCACCAGAACCTAAATCTGGCGCGTCTACCAATTCCGCCACGCCCGCAGAATAAATCGGAGACATGTATAGCATTTTTGCGAGTCAATTATCTAGAGCCGTCGTCGCTAACGTAGTATTTTTTTCAAGGTTGTTTTGTTTAGGACGCAAATACCGCAAACGCGAGCGACGGACCCTTGCAAGCGTAGCAAAGCAAGGATGGCGAGGATATCTAGCTGAATTTACTCTCTAATAATCAGAATAATGTTTAGGAAATTAGCCATAGTTGACAAAGATGTAATTTAATGAGAGAGAGCGACGAAGGCCGTGAAGGTTACGTTTAATTTATCGAATCGCATGCATGATCGTCTGTTTTCTTTAGTTTTTGAAAAAGGCGTTCGATTCCGTATCGCTATTATATAGACGGTTTTATTAAATCTGAATGCAGTTTTTCTGTTTCTTTTGTTGGACAATCCCTTCAAGGCATGGAACATGACGGCATTTTCAGCATAACGTAAAAACATACGTAGTGACTTAATCTTCGGCTACTCCGTTATTTGCGTTTAAAACAAACTGCAAAATCCAAATTTTGGAGACGAATGAACTTCTTCTTTACGTCTCGCCAATTCCATTACGTCTTTCAAAGACTCGTCTATCGTTTGGTTTCCGTATGTTAAAACGTCTAAGTAAGAATCAAGCTTGTTGGCTTGCTCCTTCTTTCCCATTTTCTTTAATTTTTCCGACATAGCTCTGGTCTCGGAAATTAACGTAGACACGTCCTCGCCGACATTTTCTCCTCTGAAATGCTTTCGCAATTTCTCGACGTGAGGTTGAGCGGCTGGATGAATTTTGCCGGATCCGCAGCCGCCGTTGCAACAGCCGGCTAAAAGTAAACAGAAAATTAAAACGTCGCGCATAAGTCTTCTCCCTAAGTTTCAATTTTCGATTCTATAGCAAAAATCTTTACAAGACGTTATCGAGAGCTAGATAAAATACAAATTGAATTTTTAGGCTTATTAGGTTGCGTTAGGAAGAATTTTATTCGTCGTCCCTTTCCGTCATCCTGAGCGAAGCGAAGGATCCAGGCGGCGAAGAAACTTGAATGCTGTCTGGATCCTTCGTCGGGCTATGCCCTCCTCTAGGATGACGGAGAAGGAAGAAGTTTCGCGAATTCACGCGCCTAACGACGACTTATTGCGGAGTATAAACCTCTTGTTTCAACAAAAATAGCTTTATGCCACTCATAACATTTTTCCTAACGGAACCTAATTAAATTTCGCAAAACAGCGTTTTTAGCTTCAATCATCATTGTATATAAAATTGCGTTGCGCTATATTCCCCACCGTTGACGCGGGATGGAGCAGCCCGGTAGCTCGTCAGGCTCATAACCTGAAGGTCGGAGGTTCAAATCCTCCTCCCGCAACCATCTGAAATTTCAGCAAAAAAACTATCCTCAAGCAACCTCATCAAAGATTGAAAAATCGATTTTTGCCCCCATGTTGCCCCCATTTTTTAATTTGTTAATTGTCGGATGTATTTGCGTTTGGTGAGAGCGCGGCGATTCTTCTTCCGCTATCTTGCTCAATCGCTTCCTCGGCAGCCTTACTACCCTTTGCTCCACCCCATGGCATTCCATAAACGCTGATATTTCAGGAGAGTTTGAAAAATCGTTTTGCTTTTTAGCTCTTCTGCTTTTTTCTAGTTTTTCAATGCTTGAACAGGATAGG
>JAISHN010000058.1 GCA_031262635.1 Holosporaceae bacterium | reverse complement strand
TGCGCAGAGACTCAATCCCCCTTACAAATCCAGTACGAATAAATCGATACTCAACTAATAATCCAGTGAAATATCAGCATTTTCTGGATCCTCGCTTCGCTACGCTCGCAAGGATGACGGAGGAAGCCCTCTCTACGTCGTTGCTAGAAGCGCGAAGTTTCTTCCTTCTCCGTCATCCTAGAGGAGGGCTTGCCCGACGAAGGATCCGCGCGTGTTAACGCGAACTGATCGGAAGGTCATACGAACAAAAAGTAGTTTGATCTAGATAATTATAGTGCCACCATTCCGTTGGATACGGGGCAAATCTATGCGTCAGCATCGCGTTTTTCAGAATATTCCTATTTTCGAGGCATTTTTCTCCCAAAAGCGGAGAATCAACGCGCGAAGCCTCGCTCATGAAATCAAAACTCGTTCCCATATCGACTGTCCCGTCGTCCATTAACGATATTTTTCGGCCGTCCGTTAAAATTCTCTCGCGCAACGCAGGTTCGCGCAGTTTGTCTCCGACTTTGATTAGCGTTAAATCAACGGCGTATCCTTTGCAATGAACCGAATCAAGCGATAAATACCCCAATTTAAAAAGATCGCGTTTGCTAATCGTCGGATAGTATTTCATTTTTTGAACGAGATTTTCGCTGGGCGATTTTTGCCATGATATAAAACGCCTAACCGCTCGTGTCGGCCTATAGCCGTCATAAATCGCAAGTTTATATCCTTGCGTTTCCAAATAGTTATCGACTTTTAACAGCGCTTCCGCAACCGGCTTCTTTATCGCGACTCTCGGAGCTTCGTATCCGTCTAAAGGAGTTCCGACGAGATTCTCGCAGGTCGCGTATCTTGGGGATATTATCAGCGACGGAGCGAATTCGTCGAGATAAACAAGATCCGCTTCTTTGTTTAGATACATTGCTAGTCTCCTAGGCGACTTGCGATTTCCTCTTTGCACAATAAAAGCAAAATGGAAAAAGAACAAGTCTTCTCATGGAATCGCCTAGCTAGATTCTTTTCTTACGTTCGTTATCTTTCGCGCGATTTCTATTGCGTAGGCGCCGCGGCGATAGGGATTGCGGGAACTGCGGCGGTCTGCGCCGCCGGAGCGGAAGTTGCGTCGGGCGTTGTCGCGGCAGGCGCGGTCGCGGGCGTAGTTTGAACTTGAGCGACTACGTTTTGCGCTGGCGGAAGCGGCGTTTCGGGGATATCCTTTTCGCTATTCTCCGGCGGACCGGAATCTTCGTTTATCGCGTCGTACAAGGTTTCCTCAATTGAGTTTTCAGATACGCTTACAAGCCGAGCTTCGGAAAAATCGTGTTTGCGAAGCCATTTAAGCAATTTTTCGGCGGAGCTTTCTTTTTTAAACGGTCCGCAGAACACAAAGGATTCGTTTTCTCCGGCCTTTGAAGACTCAACGTGGACTCCGTATCCTTTTTCCTTAAGAACTTTTTGGATTTCTAAGGCCGTTTTGTTTTTGAAATAACCTATGAACACGATTCTCTTGCCATGCAGACCGCGAGGATTGGCCGCGGGCGGCTCGTTTATTTTTTGTTGCGTTTTATCTGGAGAGCAATCGTCGTTTTCAGCGTGACTAGCGGCGATTTCCTTTAGCAGCGAATCGATTGAGACTTTCGCCGATTCGTCCGATCGCGCCGTCTTTACGCCGCTTGCGACTTCGGAAATCGAATCTGCGGCCGTTTCCGCCGCGGACGATAATATGCTCATGACTTTTTCTGAAATTGTCGCGGATTTTGTGTCGACAACCGCTTCTACGTCGTCTACGGAGATAACTTTTCCAGATTCGCCGGAAGATTCTTCGCTTTTCGCCGATGAACCGGCCGACGGAGACATAGTCGTCCCCGTAAAAAATCCGGCGCAGAAAAATAGCCCTCCAAGGGTTATTAAGACTACGATTCCTAGTATTGCCACCACTTTGTTCATAATTTTTTCATTATGCGCGCGTTGTTTCTTATTATATTCTGAAAAGGTTTATAAAAAGTTTAGAGGCGAGCGCCTAATAGGCTTACGCGAGCGTTAAATTTATTTTCTAATCAATCATTCGGGTACACAAGTAATGATATCGTAACTACAATACGTCTAAAAATTCTCTCTAGGCTGCGTTAGGAAAAATGTGACGAGTGGCATGAAGCTATTTTTATTGAAACAAGGGGTTTATACTACGCAATAAGTCGTTGCTAGAAGCGCGCAGCCGCGAAGTTTCTTCCTTCTCCGTCATCCTAGAGGAGGGCGAAGCCCGACGAAGGATCCATGCGCTTTCCCAGCGTACTCGCCGTATGGATCCTTCGCTTTACTCAGGATGACGGAAAGGGACGATGAACAAAATTTTTTCTAACGCAACCTAAACAACTCGGCGGAAATATCAGCCCGCCGCGATTACGGAGACTGCGCTTCTACCGCGGGAATCTTTGTAAAACTTGACTATTCCATTCGCGGTGGCGAATAAAGTGTGATCCTTGCCGAGTCCGACGTTGATTCCAGCATTTATTTTTGTTCCGCGTTGTCTAACGATAATATTGCCGGACAAGACGGACTGTCCGCCAAAGCGTTTTACGCCTAAGCGTTTACTTTCTGAATCTCGACCGTTTTTTGAGCTTCCGCCCGCTTTTTTGGTAGCCATCTTTTACTCCTAACGCTTAATGCCTTCAATTTTTAGAATCGTTACCGGCTGGCGATGCCCGTTCTTGCGACGATAATTTTTACGACGGCTCTTTTTAAAAACCAAAACGGTTTTTCGTTTCTTCTGATCCGCTACGCTCGCCGTTATTATCGCTCCAGAAATAAACGGAGTTCCGACTTCGACCTTTCCGTCGTCTTCTATCATTAATACGTCTGGAATTTCTACGTTTGCTCCGATTTCGTAAGGCAGCTTTTCGACGGAGACGAAATCTCCGGCTTTGACTTCGTACTGCTTGCCTCCGGTTCTCATTACTGCGAGCATTATTATCCTCTTTTTGATACGAGCGATATTATTAAACTATTCGTCGAAAATTTTCAAGAGCGGCGATTCTCGTTTTTTAGCATTCCATACTATCATGCCGCCGCGCTAACGCGCTAGATCAATTAATGCGCTTCTTTTTATCTTGTTATCCTTGCGAACAATAGAGAGATTTTTAAAGAAAATATCTCGCGTTCCAACGATAAATTAATTTTCTAAGTTCGTTATTGGCATAATAAACCTTAACATTTTATCAACCTTTATGTAATATGTATTTTAAATAAAATTGAGTTAAATATGAAGAAATTCTGGAAAACCGTAAAAGATAATCTTGTTACGCTAGCTAGTTTTATAATAGTCTTTCCAATTGTATTTCTTTTTGTTTTAATTCTTACGTCCGACGCGAAATTCTCGGATTTTTTCACAATGGAACGAGTTTCGTATCTTAAAAACAGAGATCCTCGTATAACGAGAGATATAGTCGTGGATACTACGCAAATATGTAACGAAGGCGGAATAAAAACGCTTGCAGAGAATCTTATAGAAAAAATAGCCGCAAAGCGTCCAAAATGGAGGTTTATTGTATTGATTCCAAAAGACGCTTTACACGGCGGGTTTCCAAGATTGGCTCCATACGACAATGTAAAATTTTTAAACGTTCAATTAGAAAATAATAAAATTTTTCTATTCATGAGAAATATTTCCAATTTTCTTACGTTTGGACTATTCAGAGACAAAATAACGCAGCTATGGTTTTATAATAATATTTATATAGACGATAAATGCGACTTATTTTTTGACCCATACGCGGAAATGAATATAAATGATTTTTCTATCCCCAAAATTTCATTGATTCATGATTTGGCTTATATTGATCTTCCAATGACAAAAACTATTGACGGGTATAAATGGATAAAAGCGAATTCAAAAGCGATCTTAGAATATTCTCAAAAAATAATTACCGTCTCAAACTTTTCTAAAAAAAGGATCATGGAAGAGTATAAAGTGGACGATAATTTTGTCCGTTCGATACCTATTCGCTTGGCGGACAGGATAACAGCTGAAAGTAAAAATTTTTCTAGCGCAATTTCTAAGAAGTACGATTTAACAAAAGGCGCTTATTTA
>JAISHN010000056.1 GCA_031262635.1 Holosporaceae bacterium | reverse complement strand
GTTTAGATTCGTGCCTCATGAATCTGGATTTCCATCACAATAGATCGGCTCAAAAAGCGGTTTCGAACGCGACGTGGGAAAAAGAAATACTTTTTCCAGGAGGCCATATTGTTTCCGTTAAAGGAATTTTATCTTTTCACGGACTAAAAGTGTCGGAAAAAGAAGACACCGATTACGACTCGTCGTTCGGCGTCACTCCGCAAGCCAACGTATCGTGGAAATGGCCTCTTGTTTTTTCATCGGCCTGCGTAGAGACGATTTTTACGCCGATAGTCGGGATAATCGCGGCTGGAAACAAAAAAAATACGGACATTTTTGAAGACCAATTTTGCGAAGTTAACGATCTGAATTTTTACGAAGGAAACAAATCGATTTCTCAGTACGACGTAGACGCGGGAAAAAGGGTTTACTACGGCTTCAAGCTGGCCGGATATAAATACGGCGAAAATTTTTATCGCTTTACGCTCGGCCGATCAATTGAAATAACCGATCCGCCGGAAAGATTGGAATCTAGCGGATTGAAGCGCAAAAACTCGGACATCGTCGCCTCTACGGACGTTTTTCTATCGAACGAGTTAACTTTTGTCGCCAACGGTTCTTATTCAACGCAATCGAAACGCTGGACGCGAGCGGAAGTCGGAATAAATTTCTCAAATAAAGAAGTCTGCTTCGACGCGATGATTTTTAGCGGAAAACAATGTTTTTACGACCCGTTTAGACAGGAGCTTAAAGAAATCTCCGAAGAGCAAAAAATTCGAAAATATAAAGGAGTTATGTTTGACGTAGGCTGGTTCGCTACGAAAAAAGTCAAGCTTAAAGGCGGCGTAGTTATAGGAAACGACTATGAAGTTCTTCCAACGATCGTGAATCCGTCCACAAACGGCAAGTGTAAATTAATAAGAAGCAGCGTAGGATTTGAGTATAAAAACGAATGTATGAGCGTAGATTGTTCGATCGAACGAAAAAACTACAGAGGCGGAGACTTAAAGCCTGAAACAGGATTTAGATTGACGTTTCATTTGAAAAATTTGGGTATTTGAGAAAAATCGAATTTTGCATACTGAGGCGAGAAAGCAAGAGTAGTCAAGTTCTTAGTGGTTCTTCGCTTATAGCGTTTTTTGCATGCGACGCGCGACACCCGAGCGCCGCTATTTCTCGAGCGGCGAGGGTGTGTATTTGGAGTGGAGAGTTCTAAGATTCGTGTACGCTCTCATTCATTTCGCGTGCGAGGTCCTCGAAGAGGTCAGGAGAGGTATACCGCTGTTGATGTTCTGCGTCCAGTCCACGCCACATGAAGGCAGCGAGAAGCTTCACTTCGAAAGAGCTTATGGTTTTTTGGTGTCCGATTTCGCATATGAAGTTGCGGTTCCTTGTAGCGCCTAGTAGAGGAGGAGGAGTTGAGTGTACAGCGGCTTCGCCGGGCGCTGCAGGTTGGTCTTCGTCGAGGATCAGCAGAGCCGGTACGTATTGTACGCTCGGGTGTGTTCGCGTGACGAGGCCGTGGGGCGGTACCCACGACGGGTAACCGTGCGGCCAGCTGTCGTCATTTATTGGGCCTAAGACGTCGGAGGCGGAACGGTCGCCGCTCGTTCTTGTGAAAATGATTTTTGCGTTCGGGTCGAATTCCACGCCTAGTGTCCGTACGAATCTTATCCAGTCCTCTCGCCTAGGGAGAGCGGTGTGTAGAAGGCCTATGTGTAGAAGGCCTATGCGACTCCGGCCGCTGAGTAGCAGACTGTGCAGTTCTTCGTGGAGATAGGTGGTTGTGGTTGCGGCTGCGTCTCTGCCGCCGAGAATGATTAGTTGAAAGCGGCCTCTAGTGATCGTTGTGGCAAGCAAGGCGCAATTCTCCCTGTCTCCGGGCTGTTCTTGTATTTTGTATAGGCCTGCCACTATTTTGAAGCCTAGTCTGGCGAAGCATGTCAGATTGAGAGAGGGCAAGATCCATTCTCCTCGGCTCTTTTGCGAGTCTGCGGTCGGGACGAGGTACAGCACCTCGGCGTCGGGCGGCGCTGAGGTGAGGGCTCCGGATTCGTTGGTGTAAAATGTGTACTCTGTTTGTCTCAAGAATGCGCCCCAGTGGGTTTCTACCTTGCCCAGGAGGTTTTTGTCTCCTGTATATGGTTCGTAATGTGCGTTGCGTACGCCGCTTTGGACAGCGGTAGGAGCGTCGGGGTTTAGGTTTTGGGCGGGGGGTGGCGGCGCCGCGCGGTTCTCACCTTGGTGGGAGCGACGGTGTGGAGCCATATTCTGGGAGAGTGTCGTAGTGAGTTCGAGGTCGCGCTCGCAGCTGACTCCGGCAAAGGCGGCATCCCGTTGGGAGCGACGGACGGGAGGCGTTGTCGGGGAGAATGTTGTAGTGATGCCGAGGTCGCGCTCGCAGCTGGCCCCGGCAAGGATCGCCGCGTGTGCGGGACTCTCGACGAGCAAAACAATTAACAACGATAACAATACATTCTTCATATTTTTACTCCTAATATTTACTTTTTTTTACTACATAGTTAATACTTTAATAAACACAAAAGTCAATATAGTTAAAAAAAATAGGTTGCGTTAAGAAGAATTTTGTTCGTTGTCCCTTTCCGTCATCCTGAGCGCAGCGAAGGATCCAGACGGCGAAGAAGTCTGAAAAATCGCTTGGATCCTTCGTCGGGCAAGCCCTCCTCTAGGATGACGGAGAAAGAAGCTTCACGCGCCTAACGACGACTTATTGCGGAGTGTAAACCTCTTATTCCAACAAAAATCATACCGCTCATCACATTTTTCCTAACGGAACCTAGTAACTCCCCCTTACTCCACCCCATCGTACCTGGAAAGAGATCCGATAGCGTTGCGCGCGTCCAACATCGCTGAAAGACGACTCTCTCGTCATTCTTGCGAGCGAAGCGAAGCGAGAATCCAGGGAAAAACTCTGGTTTCTCAAGTCATTAGCCTAAAAATAACGATTCCAATTTTTCCCCTCATTCTTACTCTGCAAGCAAAAAGATCCGAACGATTTAGCCTCGTCTTTGAGACGCTGGATCCTCGCCGCGCTTCGCTTGCAAGGATGACGGGGTGGAGCAAGGTAACTCCCCTCCCCTTATACGTTAAACCTGAAATGGAATACGTCGCCGTCGTTGACGACGTATTCTTTTCCTTCGAGACGCATTTTTCCGGCGGATTTGGCACCAGATTCGCCGCCGTATGCGACGTAGTCGTCGTAGCTTATCGTTTCGGCGCAGATGAATCCGCGTTCGAAATCCGTATGAATCGCGCCCGCGGCGGCGGGAGCTTTGGAGCCTTTGCCGACAGTCCAGGCTCGAGCTTCGATAGGTCCCGCGGTGAAAAATGTTATCAAATTCAACAAATTATACCCGCCTCGTATGATTCTCGCCAAGCCGGACTCGGATAATCCCAACGACTGAATGTATTCCCGTCGTTCGTTTTCATCCTGAATAACGGCTATTTCCGATTCGATTGCCGCGGAAACTATGACTGTCGAGGAATTTCTGCTTTTCGCAAAATCTTCAACGGTTTTTGAATATGCGTTGCCGACGGCGATCTCGTCCTCGCCGACGTTGCAGACGTATAAGACCGGTTTTTTCGTTATAAGGTTTAACGGCTGCGCGAAAGCGTTTTCCTCGTCCGTAAACTCTAGTTGATTGAGCGGCGTTCCGCTTTCAAGTCGCTCGATAAACTTTTGCAAGCATTTTTTCTCGGCTATCGCTTCGGGATTGTTTCTCTTCGCGACGGCGGCTTCTCTTTTTTTTAAGCTTTCAAGATCGGCCAACGCTAATTCCGTTTCGACGACTTCTATATCGCGGATCGGATCGACGGAGCCATTTACGTGCGTTACGTCGCCGTTTTCAAAGCACCTTACGATGTGCAAAATCGCGTCGACGCTTCTTATATGGCCGAGAAACTGGTTGCCGAGGCCTTCGCCCCTGCTCGCGCCTTTCACCAACCCCGCGATGTCGACCGCCTCTAGCTGCGTCGGAACGATCTTCGCGCTTTTTGCGATCTCGGCGAGCTTATACAGCCGCGGATCAGGAACGCCGACTCTTCCGACGTTTGGCTCTATCGTGCAGAACGGGTAGTTTGCGGCTTCGGCCGCGGCCGTTTGAGTTAACGCGTTGAATAAAGTCGATTTTCCAACGTTCGGAAGCCCTACGATCCCGCAATTAAATCCCATTTCGATCCTTTTTTTCTCGTCGACGGTTATTTAACAACGTTAGCGGAGTTTGTTCAACATAAGAATCACATAACGGCTTTAAAACCGCGGCCGTTTTGCGTCGGTTCTTTTTTCAGCTCATTTTCTTGAACTAACGAAAAATTTTCGCAGTCGCTTACGTCTATATTTTTCAAATTTGCGAAAACTCTAAGATCGACTTCTACTTTTTCGGCAAAGTTAACTTGAAAAAAATCGACGTATTCGAGGCTCCTAGGCAGCTCGCCTACTAATTCGAAAGATTCGCTGTCGTGAACTTGGAGGCTTTTTAAACCGGATTTTTTTCCAAAATCGACGGAGTTTATTTCTTGAGAAACCGATAATTCTTCTAAATTAACGCAGTCGGTTAGATTAATAGCGAAAGGAATCATGCCGTTGTTTATGATATGTAATTTTTGAAGCGAAACGGGAAAATTTCCGCTTAAAAATAGCTTTTCGCAGCCGTAAAATCGCGCTTCTTCCAACTTACGAAAGTCCGCTAAATTCAGACGAACCTGATTTGTAAACGTAGTGTCTATTATAGTCAGTTTTTTGACCTGTAAAAACGCGACGCTAAGCGTCAACTTTTCGCACACCTCTATTAGCAGTTCTTCGAGAGAGTCGGGCGTTTTGCCGGTTACGCTCGCGTTTTCGCATTGTCGAACGGCTAGAACTTTTAGCCTCGGGCAATTGCGATTGATGTCTCTCAAACAAACTCCGGCCGAATCTTCTATATCCAGAACTTCCAATGTTTCGGGTATGTTTTTTATGAATCTCGCGTCCTTGCAAAACGAGACGCGCAGTTTCTTAAGATTTGAAAAGACGCTTAAATCCATAGGCTTGTCCGCCTTTGATATTTTTAGCAGTTCTATTTCAGATCTATTCGACGCTTTTAGCGCTTCCTCGTACTCCAAAGCTTCTGAAAAACCGTTCAGATCGGCGGCCGAACCGCTAAAAAAACAGACGCTGATAAAAAGCGCCGCAATTGTTATTAATCGAAACAAAGCGTTAAAATGCGGCCGCCGTCGCGTTTCCGCCGCTTCTAATTTTTTTGCCAACATACGTCGTCCTTTTAAAGTCGAGCAATTCGTTTTTGCAGTTTTTTAATCTTTGAACTTCGCGAACGTCGTCCTTATCGAGTATCATGATCGCGCTCAATTTTATTTCGACGAGATCGATTAATATGTCTAAAGATTGTTTTGATAACATGTTATAACCTTAGCGTTTAACCGAAACGCGTCATTCTATAACGATCGGTTTTAAAAAAAAGTTAAAATAATGGAATTTTTCTTAAAAAATTTATCTGAAATAAAAATCGCCGAGCTGAGAGCTTTAAAATCTGTCGTCGCGGGACTCGACGTAGGAGATAAAACCGTAGGCGTAGCGGTTTCCGACGACAGAATTAAAATTGCGAGCGGAGTAACGACAATTTCTAGAAACGGAACCGACAGAGATTTTAAATTCCTTCTCGAAAGCCTAGCTAACTATAAAATAGGCTTAATAATCGTCGGATGGCCGTTGCAAACAAACGGTTTGGCCGGAGAGCGATGCGAAAAGACTCTTGAGTTCGCCAAACGCCTGTCGACGTTCGTCTCCGTAGACTTCGCAAAATGGGACGAAAGGTTTTCAACGAAAATTGTCGACAACTTAATGATCGCCGCGGATATGTCCCGAAAAAAACGCAAAAAAGCGGTCGATCGAAGCGCCGCGATTTATATCCTGCAAGGCGCTTTGGATTTTTTGAACGCTAAAGACGGATTTTGAAGACGCAAAGCGCTACCGCGGCGACGATGAAAAAATCGTCGTCGTAAACCGGCCGCGAATCTTCCCAAACAAAAATTTGACGCAGCCATACGCCGTTCCGTGAAATTCTTTAATACATCGGCGAATAAAATCAAAACTAAATTGAGATTTTACGGCGTAAGGATAAATTTTTAGCGAATCGTCGACGTTTTTTAACGCTATCTCGCTTCGCGGAATGTGATAATCCGAAGTGACGAGCAAATATTCGGATATTCCGTTTTGCTTTGCCCATTCGCTGATTTCGCGAGCGTTTTCTTCGGTGTTTTTCGCTTGTTTTCCAAGAACGACTTTTACTTCGCTCGCAGATTTCGGAGGAGCTAAATCTCTCAAGGTTGTTTTTTCGTAGACTCCCGATATAAATACGTTCTTCGACTTATAAATTTCCGCAAAATGAAAAGCGCTCGCTATACGATTTCGTCCTCCGGTTAGAACGACGATATTTTCAAACGGCCTCTCGTATCGATGCTTTAGAGAAGTTACGTATAAGATGAAAACGCCCGCGGAAAGTATCCAACAAATTATTAATCCAATGGAAACTCTACGCGCAAGTTTCATCAACCAATCCATTTATCGTTCTTTAAAAAGAACAAAACCGTATTTTTAGACGTTATCGTCGCTAATATCGCCGTGAAAAAAGGAACGACTACAGCCGCCGCGACGTATCTCAATACAGTAAGGCTTAACGGCTCCGCGGCGGACGCAAAAATTATTCCCGCGATCGTAAGAAAACTGCAAACTATCGATATAAGCGAAGATTTGCACCCGACGGCGAAGTAGTAGCGTTTGAATTGCGACGCGACGTAAGCGTCGTTCGCGCCAATTAGTTGCAAAATCTTCACGGCCTTCAGATGAGTCTCCAATGATTTTCTCGTGATAAAAATCGTCGTCGCGCAAACCGTCGCGAAAATTAAAATCGATAGAATAATTGAGAAGCCAAACAATCCAGAGCTGATTTTCGCTATCGGCGCGTACCAATTCGAATGATCGTGTATCTTCACGCCGTAGGAAATTTTTGACAGCTTATCTCGCAACGACAGAAGATCTACCTGCGCGTCTTCGTCCGTTTCAACGTCGTAAATCGCCGGAAAAGGGAAATCGTCGGGGATCGCCGCGCCGCTTATCCACGGCTCCAGCACTTTCAAAATATCCGACTCTTTAAGCTTTTTGACGTACTTTACGCCGGCGGTCGACGTTATAACTTTCATGATTTCTTGAAGTTGTTTATCGGTAAGAGTCTCGTCGGCTCCATATACGTTCGATTGAAACTCGATCGTAACGCGACCGCTTAACGCTTTTTTCCATCCAGAAGTCAGATTATACGAAAAGAACGCGCTCATTATCGCGATCGTTACGGAATACATCAAAAAACCGATTATAAACGGAACGAATCTGTTCGATTTATCTCCGCGAAAATCAAAATCATAGTCGCGACTAAAAAAACTCATTCTCTTTCGCTCCCTTTTTCGATCTGACTTTTATCAATAATGCGGCCGCGGTCAATGTGAAGTTCGTTATAATGAAATTTATCCACGAACTGCCTATAGTGAGTCGCGACTACGACGCACGTCCCCATTTTGTGCATGCCGTAGAACAATCCCATGAGCTTGTTGGCTATTTTCTCGTCGACGTTTCCAGTCGGCTCGTCCGCTAGCAAGATATCCGGTCGAGCGATCACAGCCCGAGCGATGGCGACCCTCTGCTTCTGTCCGCCGGAAAGGACGTTCGGCCGCATGTCGAAGCAGTTGCCGAGTCCGACCCAATCGAGAATCTCCTTCGCTTGACGCTCTCGCCGCTTTTCCTGCTCGCCCATAACTTTCAGCGGCAGCGCGACGTTTTCTAAAACGGTGAGATGATCTAGTAAGTTAAAGTCTTGAAACACAACTCCCATTCGTTGTCTTAATTTGCACTTTTCTTCAGATGAAATCTCCGCGACGTCTCTGCCGAAAATTTTCAGATTTCCCGACGAGCGTTTTATGCCCATATAAAGCAGACGCATGAACGTCGTTTTGCCGGCTCCGCTCGCTCCCGTTAGAAAATGAAAAGACCTTTTATATAAGGAGAGAGAAACGTCGTTCAACACCGGAGCGCCTTCTCCGTAACGAAGCATAATTTTTTCAAGCGATATAATCGGCTCTTCTTTAGACATACCAACTCCGAATCGTTGAATTAGATTAGCGCAGATTATCGAATCGCGACATACGCTTTTTCAGGTTAAAGCCGAACAATAGAGGCGGAAGTTATATAACACATCGTTCGTTATTGTAAAAAGAATGCGGCAATTCGCTGAAAAATAAGTTTTTTTCTTGGAATGACGAATAACGTCTTTCTTCTAAAATTCTATCTGCGCGCGTAGCTTCCTATTTCGCAAAATATTTGACAAACGACTGCGTTTGCGGTATTCTATTTATATTTTTTCCTCAGAGGGTTTGTTCGAATGAGAATATACGACGATATTCAATTGGATTTTTCCGACGTTTTATTGAGGCCTAGGCGATCGACGGTTCTTTCGCGATTCGACGCGGATATAACTAGAGACTATTCGTTTGCCCATTCGGACGTTCGGTTTTGCGGAACGGGAATCATTTCGGCAAACATGGGCACCGTCGGAACTTTTGAAATGACGAGAAAAATGCTCGGCAAAAATCTACTCGCATGCCTTCATAAACACTATGACTACGAGCAAATTAAAGAATTTTTATCAACGGTGGAAGCGGAACAGAGATCTAGAATTTTCATTTCAATGGGTTTGCGCGAAAGAGACATCGATATTGCAAAACTTGCGATAAAGGACAATTCCGGCGTTTCAATATGTATAGACGCGGCGAACGGATACATTCCGCCCGTGAAAAGTCTAGTTGTAAAATTAAGAGACAACGGATACAGAGGCGTAATAATGGTCGGCAACGTCGTTACCGGCGATATAACCGAGGACTTGATTTTGTCGGGAGCGTCGATCGTAAAAGTTGGAATTGGATCGGGATCGGCTTGTTTAACGCGACGCATGACCGGCATAGGTCGACCGCAGTTATCCACCGTTATAGAAT
>JAISHN010000084.1 GCA_031262635.1 Holosporaceae bacterium | reverse complement strand
TTAAATTTGGCTTAGCGCTTTTTATGTCGAACAAAAATATTTCGCCTGCCTTAGAAACTACCTTTAAATCGACTTTGCGAGTTCTAATTGTTTGCGCGTCGCCAACGTTCGCGACTTTTCTAATCGCCGCAAGCTCATCGGATTTGCTTACGCTTTTCTCCGCCGTCTCAATAGAACGCATAATTTCTTGTATAAGACTGGCGGCTTTCGCGCTTATTTCATTTCCAACGTTTACTTGCAATTCCGCCGTAAATCCGGCGCTCCGAGCTAATTCCGCCGCGACCGGTTCAAAGATAGCGGAGCCGAAAGTAGTGTTCAACGACTGGATAAAAGAAAACAAAGCCATTCTATCTTTACCAAGCAAACGCGTATGAAACGGCATCGCGTCGGACTCAGGCTTATAATTCTCAAGTTTACGACGTAGGCTTGTTCGCAAAATTTCTTCAATTTTTGTTTTTTGCTCGTCAGTCATTCGCGTCGCCGTTATCTATCATATGAAAAATTGTTTCCGAATATGGATTTTTGTCCTTCTCAGTTCTGTTTATTACAGGTCGATTGAATAGTTCGATTATTTTCATTCCCGCGCGAGACGCGATTTTTGGATACAATCCATATTTATCGTTAGCGACTAAAAATACATTGTAATCCGGTTTCATATACTTTTTGCAATTTATTAAAACGTCGGAAACGCCGATTACATAGGATTCCTTCGCTTCCGTTCCTCGACCTTTACAAAGAGGCCCTATCTCGCTTTCATCGTTGCGCGGTAAGCCAAACAAATCGTATGCGTAAGCGTGTTGCTCGTGATAATCAATCATTCCAACATACGGAGGACTAGAAAAAACGCCGTCTATTTTTTTACCGCGCAAAACTGAGTCTAAATCAATCGAACGGCTATCTTCGGTCAGGCAGATTTGCTTTGTATCAGTTCGCAATTTATCGAAAGCCGCCAGGCGTTCTACAGCGTCTTTACTATAAGTTTTCCACCATTTTAAAATTGAAAAAAGAGGCTTACAAATTTTGAAGTGCTTTATACAATAATAAGTCGTTCGCATCGGTTCTATCAAAGTCGCCAAGTCGGAATGAGTCGTCGCGCGACAAGAACGCATAGTTCGGCTTAAAATTAGCGTTAGCATATTGCGAATTTCCGTTTGATTTATTTTTTCTATCAATCCGGCGACAAATTTCAACTCCTCGATTATATTAGGTAAAAACCACTTATTCATAAATGTATCGGAGTTTTCATTTTGTAATCTTACATTGTATTTTTTTGTTAGTTTTTCATAAATTTTCAAAAATTCTCGTTCTTTCTCAGCGGCGTATTCCCGCTCTTTGATTTTTTTATCGCGAACGCTTGCTTTATATTCAACCGTCGGAAAGTATTTGCTATCGAAATCCGCAAGCTTTGCCGTTAATTCTTCGTCAAATTGCAATATGCCGCTTTCTTGGACAAAAACAGCGAGTAGTTCCGTAATTCTATCGATGACGCGCGACAAATAAGCTAAATCGATTCCTCGCGTCTTACAACTAGCGATAAGAGAATTAAATTCTGAAATATCGACGCCAATAGCGTTTATTCCTAGTTCGTTCGCCTGAACTAGCGTCGTTCCGCTGCCGCAAAATGGATCCAAAACCCAATCGCCTTTATAAAAATAGACTTCTTTCTTTAATTCGTCGGTATGAGAGTCTAAAAAGTATTCCGCCAATTGCGGGATGAATTTGCCTTTATAAGGATGCAAACGATGAACGTGTTTAGTTGTGTCGGCTTCTCGCAAATTAGCGAATGAAAGCGGATTTTGAGATTTATTTCTTGAGTTGGAATCGTAATAATTTTTTAGTTCCAAAACGGAAACGCAAGCGATCCCGTCGCGTAAGATTTTATTTATCTTAGCATATTGAATGAGATAATTGATATTTGATTGCAGCACGTTGCGCGATAAATAAGCGCTCGCCCAACGACTGGCTTCTGGAATAGATAAAATATCATGTTCGGATAACATCGGTGAGAATATAAAATGTAAGTAAAAGAAATTCAAGCGATCGTCTTATCGCTATCCCCGAAAAAACGGCGACATTAAGCCTTACCATTATCCTCGTGCGTTGGCAGCGACGTCGTTGGGTATCTGTCGTGAAGATCTTTTAAATAAACCAAAACGCCGTTTATTTTTATACATATATGCTTATTATCGGAAAAGACCATGTTGATTTCCTTTTCCGAGGCGTGGAATGTCAGCAGATTTAAGTATCTATCTTTCTTTACGTCGTCGTTTGCGATAATAGAGTCGACGTTGTGTATATATAATCCCGAATGAACGCGGTAGTAGCAGCCTTCTTTCTCAAAATCCTTTACGGATTCCCAGCAAAACCTATTTAGCATAAGTCGAAAGCGTTTTTGTTCTTTGTGAAACGAATGAAACGACAGATGAAAAATAGAATCCTGGATAAGCGACGAGATCAGATCGCAGCCGGCCAAGTCTTCCGCTTTTATTAACGTCGCGGAGTTTTCCATTATCGCCTCTTGCTTGCAAAACGCTTAAGAAAATATTTAGGCCTCGCGTCGCCCGCTACTTTCGTCATTCTAGGAGTTATTTCCTCTAGCAAAAGACGGCATTTTTCGTCAATTGATATGGAACCGTTCATTTCCTTAAAAAATTCGTCGGGCATGCCGGTTTCGAGAGTCAACGCGGAGTCTATGCCGCAGTCGTTCGCGCCGATGATATCCGTCCACGGCGAATCGCCGACCATTAAAATCGCGCCGTCGCAATTTATCAACTTTCTAGCGTATTGGAATATTCCCGTGTACGGTTTTCCAAAGTATGCGACTTTTCCGCCGAGTTTTTCGTAATAAGCTCCGATTCCGCCTTGAGTAATTATCGCGGCCGGCTGATCCGAGCTTTTTTGAGACGAACGAGAGAAAATATCTGGATTGGAAATCAACAACGTTTTATTCATATGTAAACAAGCCTCTAGCTGGATAGCGTATTCAAGCAGTCCCTTACGCCCGCGACTGTCCTGGACGTTATGCCAATCTGAGTTTACGACTTGATCGATATCTATTTTTCTGCCGGTGGAAGAATCGTAAACGTCGTCTATTCTGACCGCTCCGTAAGACGCTCTAGGAAGTCCGACATATATAAAATCGGCGTCGACGGCGTCCGTTTCTCTGATATCTGTTTCCTCAAAAAGAGCGGTGTTGGCCATAAACAAGCATTTATAGGTCTCTATTTTGTCTCCGATGAGCTTTGTGAATTCATTCGGGCGATTTTCAATAACGCGTCGTAAAAACTCGCCGGAAGTGACGATTTCATCGTAGTGCGTTTCTTGAACCATATTCATTCTGGCGTATTTTATTTTCGCCTCTTCGGCTATTAGCGTTAAGTTGGAAAGCAGGACGATCTTTTTGCCCATCGCTTTTAACTCTTCCATAGTCGCGAGAGTCTGATTGTACAATCCTACGCCGTCGTACAGCACTCCGTAAATGTCGACGAAAAACGCCTCGTAATTGTCGGCTATCGATAGAACGCTGTCTTTAATTTCCATAATCTCCTCATCTCGTAAGTTTTTTGTATTTTATTTTCCGAGGAATCACGGAAGACGCGCCGTCTTTTTTAATTTTGTACTCCTCGTAATCGGTGAAGTTTCCTTGGAACCACTCGACGCGGCTGTTTCCTTCGAAGGCGAGAATGTGCGTCGAGATTCTGTCCAAAAACCATCGATCGTGGCTTATGACTATGGCGCAGCCGGCGAAATCCAGCAAAGCGTCTTCTAAGCTTCGCAACGTGTCTACGTCAAGATCGTTAGTCGGCTCGTCGAGCAATATGACGTTCGCGCCGGATTTCAGAATCTTGGCCAGATGAACTCTGTTGCGTTCCCCGCCGGACAATTGGTTTATATATTTCTGCTGGTCTGTCCCTTTGAATCCAAAGTTCGAAACGTAGGCTCGGCTTGGGATTCTTCTTTTTCCTAATTCCAACTCGTCTAACGAATCGGAAATTTCCTCCCAAACGGTTTTAGAACCGTCAAGAGCGTCTCTGCTTTGGTCGACGTAAGCCATTTTTACGGTTTCGCCGATCGTTAGAGAACCGGAATCCGCCGGCTCTTTTCCGATTATCATTTTAAACAGCGTAGATTTTCCGGCTCCGTTGGCTCCAATAACTCCGACGATGCTTCCAGGCGGAATGTCGAACGATAAATTCTCTATCAACATTCGATCGCCGAAAGATTTGCAGATTGAGTCGGCTTTGATTACTATGTCGCCTAAACGAGGGCCGGAAGGAATATATAAAACGGAAGCGTTGTACGACTTCGACGATTCTTGCTCAAGCATTTGATTATAGGCTGAGATTCTCGCTTTGCTTTTAGCCTGACGGGCTTTTTGCGATTGTTTTATCCACTCAAGCTCTCGGTCGAGATATCTTTTTCGCTCGATTTCCTGCTTATCCTGTTGCTCGACCCTTTTCTGGCGTTCTTCCAACCACGCCGAATAATTGCCCTCGAACGGATATGAGTTTCCGCGGTCAAGTTCGAGAATCCACCCGACGACGTTGTCCAAAAAGTATCTGTCGTGAGTAACCAAAACGACCGCGCCTTTGTATTCCTGCAGATGTTTCTCCAACCACGCTATAGATTCCGCGTCGAGATGGTTGGTCGGCTCGTCGAGCAGCAAAAGATCAGGCTTTTGCAACAGAAGCCGACAAAGAGCGACGCGTCTCCGTTCGCCGCCCGACAGATTTCCCGCGAGAGCGTCGGAATCTGGACAACGCAGAGCGTCCATCGCGATTTCGATCGTTCGATTTAAGTCCCACAGTCCCAGAGCGTCTATTTTTTCCTGAACTTCCGCCTGTCTCGCTATCAGCGCGTTCATTTCGTCGTCCGTCATTTCTTCCGCGAATTTTGCGGATATCGCGTCGAATTCGTCCAATAACGCTCGTTGTTCCTTTAACGGAGCGATTATATTTTCAAAAACCGTCGCGGAATTATCTAACTCCGGCTCCTGCGGCAGATACCCGACGGTCGCCCCCTTCGCCAGCCACGCCTCGCCGTTGAATTCTTGATCTATGCCGGCCATTATTTTCATCAGCGTGGATTTTCCAGCGCCGTTTCGTCCGATAATTCCGATTTTCGCGTCGGGATAAAACGAAAGCCAAGTATCCTTGAGAATCTGCTTTCCTCCAGGATAAACCTTCGATAATCCTTTCATGACGTAAATATACTGATAAGAGGCCATTAGTCGCTTTCCTTTTAATCTATCGTTTCTAATCATGTTTGAGAAATAATTCAACGAAAAAATCGCCTGGAGCGTTATAGTTTGTCGTCAAAAGAGTTTGGATTCTTCGCTTCGCTCAGGATGACGAAGCGGCAACGACATTCCCCCTCTCCCCTTACGGCTTCCTCCACCCCGTAAAAGATGCTATGGTTATATGGATATATCATATGAGGCTATGTGGGCATGAACGATCTGATAAATAGGTATTTTTCTGGAATTAATAATGTTACGAAAAACAAT
>JAISHN010000038.1 GCA_031262635.1 Holosporaceae bacterium | reverse complement strand
TGCGCAGAGACTCAATCCCCCTTACAAATCCAGTACGAATAAATCGATACTCAACTAATAATCCAGTGAAATATCAGCATTTTCTGGATCCTCGCTTCGCTACGCTCGCAAGGATGACGAGAAAAGAAAAAACGCGGAGTTTTTATCTCCATTGTCGACGCAATCAACGTAAACAAAAGAGAATCAACAGCGAGGCTGACCCCCTACAATCCGCGTCGATAATAGAGACAAAACGTCGTCGTTTTTTATCATCATTAACAGGACGAAACGAGAGAAACAGATTCTTCCAAATATCTAACTAAATCTTTTAAACACTAGAGTCGCGTTTGTTCCGCCGAAGCCGAATGAGTTCGACATTACGCAGTCTATTTTCCGTTCTTTTGGACGCAGAGGGACTAGATCGATGAAAGTTTCTTCTGGATCTTGTAAATTCAGCGTCGGAGGGGCGACTTGATCTCTCATGGCCAATAGCGAGAATATGGCTTCCACCGCTCCGGCGGCTCCAAGCAAATGCCCGATGGAAGACTTCGTTGAAGACATCGACGCGCCGGTTTGACCGTTCAAAATTCGTTCAACGGCTTGCAGTTCTCCAAGATCTCCTTGCGGAGTGGAAGTGCCGTGCGCGTTTATATAATCGATTTGATCCGACGAGATTTTTGCAAATTCCAAGGCGTTTTTCATCGATCTATAAGCGCCGTCGCCGTCTGGACAAGGAGCCGTTATATGATAAGCGTCGCTAGACATTCCATAACCGACCGCTTCGCCGTAAATTTTTGCTCCGCGTTTCTTCGCTCGTTCTAATTCTTCAAGAACCAGAATGCCGGAGCCTTCGCCCATAACGAATCCGTCTCTAGATTTATCCCACGGCCGCGAGGCTTCTTCTGGAGAGTCGTTTCTTTTAGTCGATAACGCTCGAGCGGCGGCAAAACCGGATATCCCGAGTCTGCAGACGGCCGCTTCGGTTCCGCCGCAAACCATCGCTTCCGCAGCTCCGACTTGAATCATGCGAGCCGCGTCGCCAATCGCGTGAGTCCCGCTCGCGCACGCGGTCACCGCCGCATGGTTAGGTCCTTTCAGTCCGAATTTTATGGATACATGTCCGGCCGCTAGATTTATTAAGCACGCTGGAATGAAAAATGGAGAAACGCGTCTCGGGCCGTTTTTTTCTAGATTGAGCGACGTATCGTATATGATCGATAAGCCGCCGATGCCGGAACCGATAATAACGCCTGTTTTTTCTTTGGATTCGTCGGACAGATCTTCTAATCCCGCGTCGCGAATTGCTTCAGTAGCCGCGGCGATCGCGTATAGGATGAACGCGTCCATCCTGTTTTGATCTTTTGGGCTGACATAAGCGGACGGGTCGAAGAGAACGTCCGCCTTTTGCTCGACTTTGTCGGACGGAATTTGACCGGCTATCTGAGCGGATATATCGCTAACGTCGAACGAGACTATTTTTTTAATTCCCGATTCGCAATTAAGCAAACGCCGCCACGATTCCTTTGCGCTAACGGCGAGCGGAGAAACCATGCCGACTCCCGTTACTACGACTCTCTTCATGTAGACCTTTTACTTTTATTTACGCTTGTTTTGAATGAACGTAAGAGCGTCGCCAACCGACTGGATGTTCTGCCCTTCTTCGTTTGAAATATCGATCCCAAATTCTTCTTCCAAAGCCATAACGAGTTCGACGGTGTCTAGGCTGTCGGCGCCTAAGTCGTCGACAAATTTAGCGCTTTCAACGACTTTTGAAATGTCTACGCCTAATTTTTCAGCAATAATCGATTTTACTTTATTCGCTGCGTCTTCGTTCATGATTTAATCCTTTTTTAATAAATGCGGACGCAAGATATCACAAGGAAATAAAAATTTAAATAGTTTGCTGAGACATGAAATCGGCTCCCTCGCGGGCAAACAACTATCCGTCGGCAAGAGAACCGCGTTAAACCTGCGTCTTCAGCTTCTCTTTTAAACTTTGAAAAACCGCGGATATCAGTTCTCGCGTCGTCATCTCGTTGATCTCTTCGATCGTCCATATGCGTTCGTAGCTATCGGGGTCGGAGCATAAAAACTTAGAGCGAAAAACGCCGTCGATCGCGGTTTTTTCCAGCGATTCAGAAAGTTCGAACGTCGTTTCCAGATCCGCCGCTTCTAATTGATAATTATAGACAATTCGAGCGTCTTCTTCTCTCAAACCCATTGCGGAACGCGCGTCTTTTATAAAATCCTCAAACGTCGTCTTGCATTTAGGAGCGACGGCGTAAACGCTGGAGGTTGTATCGGAGTTTTTCATTAAAAATAGAATTGTTTTTACGAGCGGCGGCAATATGTCTTTCTCATAATAGGCGATCGCGCGTTCGGAGTCCGCCAAATCGACGTTCGCGTATCCTTTTGCCGAGATAGATTCGACGACTTGGCCGAAAATTCCGGCGGGATCGGTCGTTTCTTCCGGCAAGCGGATTATTTTAAATCTCGCTTTAGTCTTTTTGCTTTGAGAATCCGCGAATTGCGCGTAAAGCTCGCCTAATCTTTGAGTCGCTCCAGTCCAATTAGCCGCGTTTGAAGCCGCGGAGCCGGATAGTATGAAAACGTAAGGAATTTTATTTAATTGAGCGAAAGTTATTATCCGCTTCGTCTCTAACGCGTTTTTCGCGAGAGTCTCTTTTAAATTTTCTTCTCCAGAACAAGAAAACTTAATCGGCGTATTATAAAAGAAAACGTCCGGCTTAGTTCCTTGCAGTTTTAGTAGATTTATATCGGCGATTTTTACTTTATAATTTTTATTCGGACTTCTTAACGCCAGCTCCCGCTCCGCGCGGATCGCTAATCTTTCGGACTCGCAGAAAACGGTTAAATCTATGGAAGTCGCCGCCGATAACGCGCCGGCCAATCCTAAAACGCTTCCGCGACCGTCATAGCAAATCCAAACGCGTTTGCCTTTGAAAGTCGTCGCCAACGCGGCTTGATCGGACGAAGGAATATCGACCGACTCGAGATCGCTCAAAGAAACCGACGAAAGGCTAAGCGTAGGTTTATCGTCGAACATATTTACGGACGCTTTAAATAAAGGAATAGAACAATCCGCCGATAATCTTAGCAATTTTTTTAAATTATCGACGTCAGGCTTTGCCGAGAAATAAATAAGTCTCTTAGGCGACGGGAAAAAAGAGATTCGATTGATCTTTTGTAATCTGCTTCTTACGTCCTCGACGGATTTTAACGCGTCGCGTCGATTATTTTTTAGACTAGATAAAACCGCCGATTCCAATATCTTATAATCTTTCGAAAATATTTTCATCTGGTCGGCTTCCGATTCGTTTTCGCAAATTATATAGACTGGAATTAAGCTCGAGAACAAATCGCAACCGCGGAGGCGTTTAAAAATTATAAATTCGCAAACGATCATTACAAATAGGCCGACTAACGCTACGCCGAACGACGCGTGAATAAAGAAAACCGGCGCTACGCAAGCCGTAGTTCCTATTACAACTTTAAGCGGCGCTTCATGGTCTATTTCTTCGACGAACCAAAAGAAAATCGCTCCGTAACAGCACAATAAACAAAAAATTTCTTTTAAAAATATATAAAATTTAAATTCTGGATAAATGAAAAACGACGAGATTGCATAAGACGCGATCAATATAAAAATATTGCGGGCATGCGAGACGTATTCTTTAGGAAAATCCCTGGTTTTCTTCGCGTATTTTTGAAAAAATTCTACAATATCTTTTTTAATCTTTCTTATTAAAAATTTTTCTACTATTTTTCTTAACCAAGGTTTTAACATTTTTGCGCTATTCTTAAATGCAAGTAAGAGTATAGATTAAATTCAAAGAAAGGCATATCGTTATTTTGGGAGATTTATAAAATATGAGTTGTTTTAAAAAAGTTGGAATAATCGGCCCTGGAAATTACGGAACCGCGCTCGCTCAATGTTTTAGCGCTAGAGCGGAAGAAGTCTTAACGGTTGGAGATATAGAAAGCGTCGCGTCCGACATAAATAACTCGCGAACGAATAAAAAAAGTCTTCCCGGAATCCGTCTTAACGAAAATATCTCGTGCTCTTGCGATTTCTCCAAGCTTCGCGACCGCGAGATTATTTTTATAGTTGTGCCGGCGACGGCGGTTCCATGCGTTTGCGAGAAAATTAAAAAACTCGAAACGAAGGCTCCGCTTGTTTTATGCTCAAAAGGATTCGACGCGGAAAACGGACGTTTGCAAAGCGATCTAGTCGAGGAAATTTTAGAAAACGATTACGCCATCCTTTCAGGTCCGTCTTTCGCAAATGAAATCGCGCAAGGCTTGCCGGCCGGCGTAAACGTCGCGAGCGCGAATCGCGAATTATCGAAAAAAATCGCCGAGGCGTTGTCGTCCGATACGTTTAAAATCGAAGCGATAGACGATTATATTGGGCTGCAAGTCGCCGGAGCGTTAAAAAACGTCCTTGCAATCGGCTGCGGAATTTTATCGGGATTAAAACTCGGAGACAGCGCCGTCGCAAAATTAATCGTTTGCGGACTGCGAGAAGTCGGCGATCTTATCGTCGCTCTTGGCGGAAAAAGAGACGCGCTTTTAGAATTGGGCGGAATCGGAGATATGATTCTGACATGCGCGGGCAAGCGATCTCGCAACGTTGCGTTCGGCGAATGGCTGGCCGGCGGGGGAAACGTCGACGACTGGAAGGGGCCTCTTGCGGAAGGCGCCGCCGCCGTTAGAGCGATACCGACGTTCGAGCGGAAATGCGGCGTAAAACTAAAAATACTCTCGGAAATTTACAAAATAGTTTACGAAAAAAAGCCCGTTGCAAAAGCAATCGAAGAAATAGTTTGCGCGAGGCGATAAATCGTCTTTTTTTTCCTAATTCATCCTCGTATATTTAGCTTACGCAAAAAGGAGCGCGCTTATGGATTCTTTAATTGTAGCTCTAGACGCGCCGAATATTGTTGAGGCCGGAAAAATTGTTTCCGCGTTGGGCGAATCGGTTTCATATTATAAAGTCGGCATGGAATTGTTCTACGGAGCGGGACGCGAAGCGATTGATTTTCTAAAAGAACGCCGTAAAAAGATCTTTCTAGACTTAAAATTACACGATATTCCCAATACCGTCGGGAAAAGCATCGAAGTATTGACCGGACTCGGCGCGAATATGATTAACGTTCACGCGTCTGGCGGTCGAGAAATGATGAAGCAGGCCGCGTCGTCCGCTAAACGCGCGGCGGAAAAAACCGACGGAAAAGCGCCGGCTATGATCGCCGTCACGATCTTAACAAGCGTCGACGACGCGCAATGGCGGGAGCTAAACGGCGCCGTTTCGATCGGCGAACAAGTATTGACGTTAGCCATATTGGCTCAGGACTCCGGTATGGACGGAGTCGTCGCGTCTCCAATGGAAGCGGCGGCGATACGCAAAGCTTGCGGCGACGATTTTCTGATAATAACTCCAGGAATCCGACGGCCGGAAGATTGCAAAAATGACCAAAGCCGCGCGGCGACTCCAAAATCGGCGATAGAGGCGGGAGCGAGCCATATAGTCGTCGGAAGACCGATAACCGCGGCGGGAAATCCAAAAGAAGCGGCGGAAAAAATTCTATCAGAAATAAAGGAGGCGAACGCATGAATAGAGAAGACGTTACAAAGCTTTTGGAAGAAACCGGCGCAATAATGCGCGGACATTTTTTGCTAACGTCGGGATTGCATAGCCCGACTTACGTGGAAAAATTCAGATTGCTAGAACATCCCGAATACACGGAGCGACTTTGCAAAGAGTTAGCCGAGAGCTTCGCTAACGACGACGTACAATTAACGGTAGGGCCTATGACGGGCGGAATACTTCTCGCTCACGAAGTCGGAAAGGCCTTAAAGACTAAAGCGATTTTTACCGAACGCGAAAACGGCAAAATGACTTTGAGAAGGGATTTTGAAATCCCGCAAGGAGCGAGAGTTCTGGTAGTAGAGGATATCGTCACAACCGGCGGTTCGGTTAAGGAAGTCCTGGACGTCGTCGTCGAAAAAGGCGGCGTTCCGGTCGGAGTCGGAATTTTAGTAAACCGAAGCGGCGGTAGAGCTAACTTTGGCGTAAAAACCGTTTCGCTTTTACAATTAGAGATACCAACTTACAAGCCTGAGGACTGTCCTCTCTGCAAAAACGGCGAGCCGTTTACAAAACGCGGAAGAACGGGGAAATAAAAAGCCAATTAAACGCGAGAGCAGGTCGATAATTCGCTCTTAGGAAAGTCTAATATGCTAAAACAGTTGGACATATCGAATTACGAAACTTACGTTATCCTTGGCAATAACGACGACGAGAAACTCGCAAAACGTAAGGTTATAATAAATATAAGCTTACGTTTTTTGGAGAAAAACAACGCGTGCCGCAACGATAATCTTGAAGAAACGATCTGCTACTCGAAATTGTTAAAGTTCGTGGACGAAAAATTAAAGAACGCCGATTTTAACTTAATAGAAAAAGCCGCTCAATTTTTGTACGACGAAATCTCAGCCTATTTGAACGACGAAACAATCCTAAAACGCGTTACGGTAACCAAATCTTCGCCTCCGGTTGAAAATCTGGAAAACGCTTCGTTCACATGTTCCGATTGGATTTAGAAAAAGCCGTCGTTATAAAGTCCGCGAGAGACCTCCCGTATTCTAAAAAGCGGCGGTTCGCTTTGATTCGACATTTTTTTTCGTTGACTTATTCTCTAAACATGGTAGAGACAAGTTTATGAATAAAACCGAGTTAAATCCTGAAGCGTCGGAATTGGACGTAAGCGAATATTCGCTGCGGCCGACGAGTTTAAACGACTTCATCGGGCAAGAAGCGGCTAAGGACAACCTGCGCGTTTTTATAGAGTCGGCTAAAAAGCGCGCTATCGCGATGGATCACGTATTGTTCTTTGGACCGCCTGGATTGGGAAAAACTACGCTGTCGCAGATCGTTTCAAAGGAGCTTGGAGTTGGATTTAAAGCGACTTCCGGTCCGATTTTGGTTAAAGCCGGCGATCTCGCCGCGATTCTAACGAACCTCAAGGAAAGAGACGTTTTGTTTATCGACGAGATTCATAGAATGAACCGTCTCGTCGAAGAAATCTTATATCCGGCGATGGAGGATTTCCAACTTGATCTGATGATAGGAGAAGGCCCCGCCGCGCGTTCCGTAAGAATCAATTTGCCGCATTTTACGCTAATCGGAGCGACGACGCGTTCAGGCATGCTCTCTTCGCCTCTGCGCGACAGATTCGGAATTCCGCTGCGTTTGGAATTCTATACGCATAAAGAGCTGCAAATAATAATTTCCAAAAACGCGGAAACGCTGGGTATTCCCATATCCAAAGACGGCTCCGAAGAAATAGCGAGAAGATCGAGAGGCACGCCGCGAATCGCTTGCCGTCTTCTTAAGCGCGTTAGAGATTTTGCCGTCGTCAACGACGAGGAAATTATCGATAAAAAAATCGCGGATCTAGCCCTCAAAAAGCTGGACGTCGACGAGAATGGTCTTGACTCAATGGATAGAAAATATCTAAAATGTATCCTTGATTTTTATAACGGCGGGCCGGTCGGAGTCGAAACTTTAGCCGCCGTGTTATCGGAAAAAAGAGACACGATAGAGGAAGTAATAGAACCTTATATCTTACAAAAAGGACTCGCTCAAAGAACGGCCAGCGGGCGCGTTTTAACGATAGAAGGCTATCGTTATTTAGGAGCGACTCCAAAAAAGAACAGCGATTTATATGAAGGAGATTTATTATGAACGGCGCCGAAGAAATAGCGACGATAGCGACGACTACGACGGCGACAACTTACGATCCGTCGCTTTTAAGTATATTTATACAGGCTTCGCTAGCCGTAAAGTTAATAGTTATTTTGTTAATCGTATGCTCGTTTTGGAGCTGGACGATCATTTTTGCAAAGCTTACGCATCTAAAAAGATTGAAGGCCGCCGCCGATAAGTTTGAAGAATCGTTTTGGAATTGCGGATCCCTAGACGCGTTTTTCGAAAACGTTAGTTCCAAGGGCGGAGACGATCCGTTTGTAATGGTTTTTATCGCGGGCATGCAAGAATGGCGGCGAGCAAAATCAAAAGTCAAATCCGTTATAGGCGGCATATCTCTAAACGAACGAATCGCTAAAATTATGGGAGTCGTAATAGGACGCGAAATGGAATATCTCGAAAGACACGTAGGATTTCTCGCTAGCGTTGGATCGACTGCTCCGTTCGTTGGAGTATTTGGAACGGTTATAGGTATCGTAAATACGTTTGAGTCAATTGGAGCGACTCAAAACACTAGTTTGGCCGCGGTCGCTCCAGGCATTGCGGAAGCCCTATACGCCACGGCGCTGGGACTATTTGTTACGGTTCCAACGGTTATAGCTTACAATAAAATATCTTCTGAGATCGGAAAATATCAGAATAGACTAGAGTCTTTCATCGCCGAATTTTCGTCAATTGTCGCCCGACAGATAGAAGAGTCGGAGGCGTAAGTGATCTTTTCCTCAAGCGGCGGAAATAAAAGAACCCGCCGCAAGTTAATGAGCGACATCAATATCACGCCTATGATCGACGTGATGCTCGTTCTCTTGGTAATTTTTATGATATCCGCTCCGCTTTTGACTGTCGGCGTTAAAGTCGATCTTCCAAGCGCAAGCGCTCCTGCAATGAACGACAATGAAACTCCGATAGTGGTTTGCATAAATAAGGAAGGGCAAGTTTACATCGGAGAAATTGAGGTCGACGAGGAAACTCTGCCGGATAAACTCAGAGCCGTTACGAGAGAAAACGCGGCGGAAGCAAAAATTTTCGTAAAAGGAGATAAAACGCTTCCATACGGAACTATTATGAGAGTTATGGGACGCATTAGCGATTCCGGTTTCAAAAAAGTCGTCCTGGTAACGGAATTGCCGAAGAAGCAGGGACATAATGCGTCGCAAACGAGATGATCCCAAATTAGGTCAAGCGATTTTATACTCCGCGATATTGCATCTCGCGATATTCGGCGTTGGGTTTGTTTCCGTTTTTATCCCCAAAGAAAACAATGTGTTGCTGACCGACGTTCAGATTATGGGCGAAGGCGAGCTGCAGGATATTTTAGATAATCAAGAACGCGATATAGCCGAAGAAAAGCCGATCGAACCAAAGGAAGAGGAAATCAAGCCCGCAGAAGAGCCTAAAGAGGACTTGCCTAAACCCGCGGAAGAAGAACAGCCTAAACAAGAACCCGAGCCGCAGCCAGAGCCAACGCCGCCTCCTCCAGAAGAGCCTGCGAAAGAAGAATTGGCTAAAGAGGAGGCTGTAAAGGAAGAAATAAAAGAAGAAATTAGAGAGGAGCCTAAGGAAGACGTCAAGGAAGAGCCTATTCCAAAAGAGGAACCCGCTCCAAAACCTAAGGAAGAACCTAAAGAAGAAAAGCCTAAGCCGGAGGTAAAAAAACCTAAAAAGAAGAATCGAAAAGCTCTGATGGACGCTATAAAAACGGCGGAAAAGAAAAAAACTAAGGAGAAAAATCGTAAAAAGATGCTCGAACTAGCGGAAAAAGCATCTAAAAAGAAAAAAGACGACGCTTTTGATAAAATGCTCAACGAAAGCGCGAACGCTTTAAAGAAAACCGCCGGCCAAGGATCAAAAGGACGCGGAGCCGGAGCTTTCGGATTAGGAAGCGGCCTTACGGATTCGGATTACGAGATGATAAGCTCGCAGATATATCCGCATTGGGCGGTGCCGTCGGGAGTTCGCGACGCGGAAAATATTATCATCGAGATACAAGTGCAATTGCGAGAAAACGGCGAAGTAATTCCGTCGAGCGTCAAGATTTTAGATGAAAAAAGATACGCGACGGATTATATTTTTAGAGCGGCGGCGGACAGCGCTCGCAGAGCGGTGCTAGAGGCGAGTCCGCTAAAAATACCGAGAGAAAAAATCGATATATTCAAAGATTTTACTCTTCGTTTTAATTTAAAGGAGGCTTTGGGTGGATAAGGCGATAAAATTTAAAAAATTGATTTTTGCTTTCGTCGCAATTTTGATCTTTCTAACTGCAAACGCGACGCCGGTCGTCGTCAATGTAAATAAAGGGGTAATGAAACCGGTTGATATCGCTATTAACCTTTACGTTGATTCGGATACTTATATAGAGGAAGAATTTACAAAAGTCGTAAACAACGATCTAAAAAGCACATTTTTATTCAGACCAATTCCAAAGAGCGCTTTCATGCAAGTCCTTAGAGGCATAGGACAAAGGCCTAATTTCCCATTGTGGGCGCTAATAAAATCCCAGTATTTAGCGAACGTTGAAATTAAAATCGAGGGAAATCTTATGCGCGTCTCCATGGTTCTCTACGACGTGGTTTCGCAATCCGCGGTAGGAACGATGTCCGCTTCCGGCGATCGCAGAGACTGGAGAAAACTCGCTCACATCGCGGCCAATAGCATATACGAAAGAGTTACCGGCGAAGTCGGCTACTTCGACACGAAAATATTGTACGTTTCCACTCGTCAACTGGGGCGCGGAAGGAAGATTTACCGCTTAGCCATGATGGATCAGGACGGCTACGACCATAAATTCTTAACGGACGGCAGTACGATAGTTCTAACGCCGCGTTTTTCTCCTACTGGAAAAGAGTTCTCGTTTTTCTCCTATCGCGAGCGAATCGTGAACGGCCGCAGAGTCCCTCTTTCCGCCAGCGTGTACCGTTACGACATGCTTAGCAAAAGAACGGAGCTTATCGCGCACTTTAAAGGAATGACCTACGCGCCGAGATATTCTCCAAGCGGAAATCTGCTGATATTCAGCCTTTCAGATCGCGGATCGTCGTCGATTTACACATTCGATATAATCACGAAAAAATTGACGCGTCTTACTAAAG
>JAISHN010000029.1 GCA_031262635.1 Holosporaceae bacterium | reverse complement strand
GGAAATGTCGCAAACGAACCGACAAAAAATTACATCAACAGCGGAACTCCTTCTGGAACAGCGTTCGTATGTACGTTTTCCTGCGCTTATCAGTTCTCGAGTTCATTCGTAAAAATGCTTTTCAACGGCGGAGTGAACACAAAAATAGGAAGCGGCAAGGGATCGATTTACCTCCTCTGGGGACGCGGAGTTGGAATTGTGAACTGAGCACATTTTTTTCTCATATTCGTTGCGGCTATTTATCGCCGACGCGCTTTGTCGTTTATCTTCTTGCAATGACGTACATAGGAGTTGCTACATTTCGTCATCCTTGGCCGTTAGGCCGAGGATCCAGTGAAACATCAACGTTTTCTGGATCCTCGCTTCGCTATGCTCGCAAGGATGACGAGAGAGTCGTCTTTCAGCGATGTTGGACGCGCGACGCTATTGGATCTCTTGCTGAAACAATGGAGTGGAGCAAGCCCCTCACCCCGACCCTCTCCCGCAAGGGGAGAGGGGGAAGGTTGCTGCGGATTATCTCCCTCTCCCCTTGCGGGAGAGGGTCGGGGTGAGGGGGATTAAGGACTCTTTCCCTTTTTCGTCTTTGCGAGGAGGACGAAGTCCGACGCGGCAATCCAGTAATGAACAGCCGTTGTATTCCTCCCTCCTACGACAACGACGCGCATAGGAAACCCTAATTTTTCTTAACGCATAAAATTTTCTTTATTTTTATGCATTATTTAATATATAATAATTCATTTTTAAAATAAAGGAAACAAATATGAAAATTAAGAGAATTATCCTAAGCGCGGCTTTAATCGCCGGCGCGTATGAAATTGCAAATTGCATGCAGCCTTCGGAGAAAGAGACCGCGCGGCAAGCGACTTTAAAAACTACTCCATTCGCGATGTTCCTTGGAAATCCGATCCCCGTTCCAGGAGGGGAACCGCTGATTTTCAATTGGTCTCCATATCCTGGCAAGGTTAAGCCTTTTATTCTCATACCAGTCGCCGAAGGTCGGGACGCAACGTCTTGGCAAATAACGTTCGCTCAGGAACTTTCTTTACAAAATAATTCTATTCCATACCGGACTGTAACGGTTTCGCCCGTCGTCCCAGGCATGCCTCCGCGCTCTCTGGGACGCGGCGACGTCGGCTGGGGCTGCGGCAAAGGATATTAGCTTTGCTCATGGCCGCTGGATAAGCTAAGTAGACGGGAAATTCTCCCTCTCCCGCAAAGGGCGAGGGGAAAAATTGCTACGTCTCGTTATTCTTGGCCATAGGCCGAGGATCCAGTGAAACATCAGCATTTTCTGGATCCTCGCTTCGCTATGCTCGCAAGGATGACGAGAGAGTCGTCTTTCAGCGATGTTGGATGCGCGCGACGCTATCGGGTCTCTTTCCAGGTACGATGGGGTGGAGCAAGCCCCTCACCCCAACCCTCTCCCGCAAGGGGAGAGGGAGATAATCCGCTGCAACCTTCCCCCTCTCCCCTTGCGGGAGAGGGTTGGGGTGAGGGGGAATTCGCCGCTTCACCATGGAAGAGAATCCGAACACTCTTCAATACGTATCGGTTCGGTTATCGCTTTCCAATCTTTCGACGACGACATAAGATAAAGCGTTTCTTGTATCGAATTCCAATCATCCTCAGAAACTACGACAGTGTTTCCACCTTCGCGTCTTTTTATCAATATTGGCTCGTGATTTAAACACACCCTATTTAGTATTGCGCTCAAATCATCTTTCGCTTCCGCGTAAGACACTTGCCTTTCCACGCCGTCGTCTCCATAGCTTTTTCAAAATCATAAAACGCCGCGCGTTTTTTGTCAAATGTTTGGCCCCTAAACCTCCTCTAACGACAGCTTCCAGCCGCCGGACATGCCCCATTCGTCCGTTTCCAGCGAGAAATCGACGACTTTCATCGTGAGCCACGGCCGGAAGCAGACGAATACCTTTTCGTCGTAAGTTCGCGGAAGTTCGACCTCGTCGTCTCGCGTTTCGAATCTAATCGCGTCGCCGAGGCCGTTTACAACGCAGACGGAATCTGCAACCGGCGGGCGAATAAGGCGGATTTTCCGTTCGCCTGCGTCTATCGCCTGCCATAAGTTCTGGACGCACCCAACCAAAAGCTGCGTTCCGACCCAAATGCCGTCGATTAACGGCGAATTCACGTCTTTGCAGGAGATCGCGCTCTTGTAACGCTTGCGATCGCCGGTTTCCAGAAACAGCAGATTGCCGTTGATCGACCGCTTGAACTCGCCGTTCGGAATTGGCGACAACTCCTGCTTGCAATTTCTAGCGCTCTGCGGCGGCAGCCCTGCAACTCCAAGTATTAGATTCGTTTCGCTCATTCAGTCCATCCATTCCGGCATAGTCGTCGGCGTCGTTCGATTCAGGCGTTCGAGATAGTCCGCTAAGTCGTCCGCTTCGTCGGTTTCATTTTCCTCACTCGTCTTCATAAATCGCCTTCATCCTTAACAACGCCGTCATACTCAACACTAGGTTGTTCTTTCTGCTTTCAACCGAATCTACTTTCGCTTTCGCGCTCCCGATAACAAATTCGCCCTGAGATAGCGTCAATTCTTTGGCGATAATTCTATTTATCGTCCTCAGAATGTCGAAGCTCGCGGAAGTAGTTCCTTTTCCTTCGACAATCGTGATCTCGAACTCCGCTCGCGAAGTCAAATTCTGCCCCTGCGCGACGTTTTTTAGCTCAAAAATCAGATACGGCGTTTTTCGCATTTCTTCCGGCGGCTCTGACGGAAAAATCGCCTGCTCCAGCTGTTTTCCAATGGCTTTTATAATGCCCAAATCCCATGGAATCATCGTTTTCTCCTTTATCTTACTCAGATTTCTCTTCAAATTTCAGCGTTTTTATTGCGCCAAAATCTACGACTCCGCCGCCGACTCGTTTTGTCGCGTAAAATTCTACAAACGGCTTAGACGTGTATGGATCGCGAAGAATTTTCAACCCCTGCCGATCGACAATTTGATACCCCGAGTAGAAATCTCCAAAAGCTATCGAAGTCGATTTAGTTCCCGCGGCCAACGCAGGCATATTGTCGTCGACAATCACGGGATACCCGAGCAACGTCGACGGACTGGCCTCTGACAGAGACGGCTGCCATAGATACGTTCCGTCCTCGTTTTTCAGCTTCCTGATTTCCGCCAACGCCGATCTGGACATGATCCATTTCGCGTTTTTCACATAAATTGGTTTCAAAGAACAAACCATATCGACCAAAATGTCGACCGCCGTCTTATCGTCGGCGAATTTCCCCGCCGCGCCGCTGTAAAAATGCCGCAACTTCCCGAAATCTCGCGTTTCTTTGTCGTCGGACTCGACGCTCAAAAAGCCCTGCGGCCTATCGTCGCCCGCGCCTTTCACGAACGCTTCGTTTTCCAAAGCGGCGATTTTTTCGGCAATTTTGCTTGTCAGCCATTCTTCGACGTTAATCTGCGAATCGTCCAAAAGTTTTTGACTAACCTTCGGCTTTGCGTAAATCTCGTGAACCGGAATCTTGATTTTTTGAACCTCCGGCGTATCGGTTTCCACGCGTTCGTCGTCGCCGCTCGCCATCCAGCCCGCGTCTGGAGATTGAGAGTCGACCAATAGCTCGACGGCGTTTGTCGATATAGTTATGATTTTGGAAATCGCTCGCATCGGCGACAGCAGTTTCAATTTCTCGTCGATACGCAAAACGACTTCCGGCGGAACGAACCGCGCGCCGCTCGAACCCTCTTTATCGCTGAGCGATTTTGTCAAAAAATCGTCGACTCCCTTGCGGATATACTCGTCAAAACCAGACTTTCTATACGAATCCCCATTTATATTCCCAGACAACGGCATAGTTGTGTTGCTTTCGTTTCTCGTCATATTAACCTCGATTTGCTTAATTTTTTCTTCGTTGCTTTTAATAAGTTCGTCTATATTTTCATTTAATTCTGAAATTGCGTTTTCTATTTCCTGATTCATTTTTATCCTTATTTTCTGATTATGAGAGAAAGTTGTTTTTTCGTCGTCGCCGACCCTCCTCTTTTCCGCCGTCGCGAAGAGAGCTAAACGCGACGCGCTTCGTCTCTCGCGACGACAGACATAAGAGGAAAAAAACAATTTATTGATCTAGATCAGGAATATTATCCAACGCTCTAACTAGCCAAGCAATAATAATTTTAAAAACGCTTATATTACAATGTATTAACTCGACTTTTTTTATGCGATTTCTTCTTCTGTGTTCGTCGTCCTAGAGGCCGCTTGCGGCCGACGGATCCGAGCGGCGAAGATGCGGGGAAATCATATGGATTCTTCGCTTTGCTCAAGGATGATGGAAAAAAAAGAACGCGCCCCATAAAAACAATTTGCTTCCATCTCCGACTTCTTCTACAAACGTCGACGCGGTATAATTTCCCAAGGATATTATGAACAAAGAATTTATTGATTTTTTAAAAAGCAAAGTTTCGATCGTAGACGTAGTTTCCGCGCGGATTCGTTTGCGGCGGTCGGGAAAAGATTGGTTCGGGCTATGCCCTTTTCACAAAGAAAAAACAGGATCGTTTAAAGTCGATCCCGACAAAGGATTCTATCATTGTTTCGGATGCGGGGCCGGCGGGGATGTTATAAAGTTCGTTCAAGAATACGATAAAATTAGCTTTAACGAAGCGGTGGAGCATCTCGCGAATTTTTGCGGAGTCCAGCTCCCGCGAAAAGAAAAAGTTTTCGCGGATCCGAACAAGCCGATCTACGAAGCCATAGCCGAGATAAAAAACTGGTTCTTTAAGCAATTATTCGAGCCGATCGGCGAGGAGGCGAGAAAATATTTAGAATCTAGAAGGATTTCGAAAGAGTCGGTGGAAAAATTTCAGCTTGGATTCGCGCCGGATAACCGCGAGCTTTTTAGCTACATGCGTAAACGCGGGTTTTCAGACGACATTTTGATCAAAACCGGAGTCTGCAATCGTTCAAAATACGACGGCGGGCTGATCGGCCGCTACAACGGTCGCCTGATATTCCCAATTATAGACAGTTTCGGCAAATGCGTCGGCTTCGGAGGGCGAATCATCGGCAAAGAGGACGCGGCGAAGTACGTCAACTCTCCCGAAACGGAAATCTACGTAAAAAGCGATCACTTATACGGTTATTTTCTCGCAAAAAGAGGAAAATCTCGACAGATAATCCTAACGGAAGGCTATTTGGACGTTATCTCCATGCATCAGGCGGGATTCGACGGCGCGGCGGCTCCGTTGGGAACGACCATAAGCGAAAAGCAAATAAATATGTGCTGGAACGTCTGCGAAAACCCAATCGTCGCTCTCGACGGAGACGGCGCGGGAATTAAAGCCTCTTACAGATGGATAGACAGGATATTGCCCGCGCTCAAAGCCGGACGATCCTTCAAATTCGCGAGACTGCCTCAGGGCGCGGATCCAGACGAACTGATATCAAGCGGCCAAGCGGACGCGGTCAGAGCCGCCGTCGAAAACGCGATTCCTCTGTCCGATTGGATGTGGGAAGGAGCGTTCGCGCTTTACCCGTCCGAAACGCCGGAGCAAAAAGCTTCGATAATTAAAACTCTGTCTGAAAAAATCGCGACTATTAAAGACGACTCAATCAGAAAATTTTACTCGCAAACTCTAAAACAAAAAGAACGCGAGTTGTACTATCGCCCCAAATCCGCGCCGAAAGTCAAAAAAGAGAACATCCGCCCCGTGATTCCCGCTCGTGAAAAAATTGAAAAAATATTCGTTGCGACGGCGCTAAACCATCCCTATATAATTGATAAGATCGCCGAAAATTTTATTGGATTGGAATTAAAAGATTTTCAAATGAGAAAAATAAAAGATAAAATATTCGAAGCCTACAATAACTATCGGCTAAAGGGCGAAGCGGATAAATATGTCGAAGCAATCGCTTTGCTGAAAAACGAATTCGCCGCCGAAGTGAAAGACGCGGGGCTGCGAGTTAAATTTTCCAGAGAAACCGCGAGCGACGAAGAAGCCGAAAAAGGCTGGCTGAAATTGATGGACAAATACCTGATCGATCCTCTTGTCGCCGCGGATTTACAGAACGCGGCTTTTAGTTTAGAATCTACATTTTCAGAAAGCGATTGGCAAAGATTAAAAGCCTTAAAACAAGAAGTTATTTCAAATCGTATCGATAATCGGGAGTAATTATGTCTTCAGATAAGGATAAAGGTTTTACGAAAATTATAGGCGGTTCAAAACAAGATTATGAAGATAAATTTTCTCAGCTGATGAACGCTTTTAATGAAAGCTCTTACAATGAAAATGACGTAGAGTTCTGGTATGCAAGGGACTTGCAAAAGCTGTTAGATTATAAAGAATGGCGAAATTTTATTAAGGTGGTGGATAAGGCTAAAACAGCTTGTAAGAATAGTAGATTCAAAAT
>JAISHN010000066.1 GCA_031262635.1 Holosporaceae bacterium | reverse complement strand
TCAGCATTTTCAAGCTCGGATGGTATGCTTGCAAGACATTATTTTGTAAAATAAGAAAAATAATTAAGACATTAGTCAGAAGATTACTGAGATGACGCCACAATGGGGTGGAGGAAGGTGTAGGAAGGGAATGGCAAAGCGCAAGAAGTGTTCTGGATTCCTTTCGGCGGCTGCTTTTTTTAGGCCAGTGAGCGTCCATCGTAGTAAGTTCTGTCGCGCTGGGTTTTTTTCTTCGGGCATCTCTGTCTTTTTAACGCTCAGCTTCCCGTCTTCTAGGAGTTTCCCTAGGCACTCTGTGTCTTCTGGGGTTATAGACTTCATGTCGAATGCAAGTTCGCTAAACGTCTTACTTAATTTCTGCGACGTGGCGGCCTCCACCGCATCTTGGAAAGCTTGGCATGCTTTATAGATATACGCATTAGGGTTAAAGTGTTCAGTTTGTTGCGTCGCCGTTAAACTATTTAAAGAACAAACGCCTACTAAAAATACAAAAATCTTCTTATTCACAAATTACCTTCCTTAATAAACACAACCTCATGCTATTAAAGAAAAAAAACAAAACAACTAAAAATTTCGCTCAAGAACAAAAAAGTTATTTCTTTTTCATCTTTGAGGCCGATTGCGATCGAAGGAACCAGGCGACAAAAAAGTAAAAATCATATGGCTCCTCGGGTTTTCAGCTCAAGGATGACGGCTGGTAATTAAGAATTTTTTTCGTTCGGAATATTGTGGTTTAATCCGCCGTTCAGGTTAAGGAAGAAAAGAAACGAATTCGCCGGAGTTATAAGGACGGTTACTTTTTAAAGAAGCTTGAGGTTTCTTCAAAATATGTTGCAATACTTGAACAAAGAGGGTATAAGGTAGCCGTTGCGGAAAGCGCGGCGCTTTCCCTATATTTGGATATTTCGGTAGAATATGAATCTTTATGAGAACATTTTTATAGGTCGTCAGGACTTATCTCAGCAGCAGATGGAAGCTTTAGGGGTTAGCCTGGGTCTTTTTGTCGCGCAAAACGGCGGAGAAGTCGTTCGCAGCGAGTATTGCGGTTTTAGATCGTTAGCGTATCCGATTAAGAAGAACCGTAAAGGGCATTATTACATTATACAAATGAAAGCCAACAGCTCGGTAGTGGCGGAACTAGGGCGAATCATGAGAATCAACGAAGATATCATCCGTCAGTTAATAGTTAGAGTCGAAGAATTCGACGGCAAAGACAATTTGATTTCTCAAGCGAAGACGTTTGGCGGAGATTTTGTCGAGGCGAAAGACGCGGGATATCGCAACGCCAGCAATAAGACTATAGTAACGGAAAATAATAACGAGGCGGAAGCGGCAAGCGGCGTTCAGGAGGCTATTTAAATGCAGAACGATAGAAGACACAGCTCTAATAAAGATAAAACTACATGGGGAAGAGGCGGCGGTTTTAAAAAGAAGTCCTGTCCATTTGAGGACGGCGCTATGAAAATCGATTATAAAGATCCTCGAACTCTGCAGAAATTTGTTTCTGAAAGAGGCAAGATTATGCCGCGAAGGATTTCTATGGTTTCAGCTCCAAATCAAAGAGCTCTCGCATTAGCCGTTAAAAGAGCTAGATATTTGGCGTTGTTGCCTTACGTCGCGGACTAATTTTGTACTTTTACAGATCGCGGAGGCGGCGTTTTTCTAAAAAAGCGTTTTAGAACGAAGTCTTGGCTTTCTTGGTCTGCGCAAACTAACAAAGCTTGAGGAGGCTCGTGATCGTTCTTGACTTCGAAAAGCCTGTCTTTGAGTTGGACTCCAAAATAAAGGAATTGAAGAGTCTAAACACTGGCGATTTAAGCATAATAGAAGACGTTAAGCGGCTGGAAAATAAAAGAAAAAAGCTGCTGAGACAGATATATTCCGAACTAACTCCTTGGCAGAAAGTTCAAGTCGCTCGTCATCAAGAGCGGCCTCATACAAGCGATTATATTAAAGCGTTAGCGGAAGATTTTGTTCCGCTTGCCGGAGATAGATTATTCGGCGAAGACCTTGCGATTATCGCAGGCATAGGGAAATTCAAAGGAATTTCCGTCGCCATTATCGGCCAAGAAAAAGGAAACGACACCGAAGGGCGCATGAAACATAACTTCGGCATGCCTCATCCCGAAGGATATCGCAAAGCTCGGCGAATTATGGATCTCGCCGATAAGTTCGGGTTGCCGCTGTTAACCTTCGTCGACACCGCCGGCGCGTATCCTGGAGTTGGCGCCGAAGAAAGAGGGCAGGCGGAAGCCATCGCTAGATGCATAGAGCGTTCTCTGCAATTCAAAAATCCGATAATCGCGACGATAATAGGAGAGGGAGGATCGGGCGGAGCCGTCGCTCTCGCCGTCGCTAATAAAATCCTTATGCTAGAGCATTCCATGTATTCGGTCGTTTCGCCGGAAGGCTGCGCGTCCATTCTATACCGCGACGCCAAAAAAGCCCCCGAGGTAGCCGGAGCGCTAAAACTTACAGCCCAAGATCTTATAAAATTCAAAATGATAGACGAAATCGTTGAAGAACCGCTCGGCGGCGCTCATAGAGATCCCGCGACGACTATTAAGGCCGTCGGCGACAAAATAAAAGTCGCTTTACTGGAGCTTTCCGACTCTAGCGATCTAAAATTGCGACGCAATGAGAAGTTTTTGAATTTTGGCAGAG
The DNA here is from genome assembly GCA_031262635.1 of Holosporaceae bacterium. Classification (GTDB taxonomy): domain Bacteria; phylum Pseudomonadota; class Alphaproteobacteria; order UBA3830; family UBA3830; genus JAIRMQ01. The sequence continues at coordinate 87 of JAISHN010000066.1, read as the reverse complement.
AACGTTAGCTAATAATACGATGGATAAAGCGTCGTAAAATGAAAATGTCGCTCTCCTCCGTCATCCTTGAGCGAAGCGAAGGATCCA
>JAISHN010000098.1 GCA_031262635.1 Holosporaceae bacterium | reverse complement strand
GTTGGAAACGTAAGAATCGCTATTCTGAATTATCTTTTCGCAAAAAAGAACGGCGGAAAATTCATTTTGCGAATCGACGATACGGATCTCGAAAGATCTACAAAAAAATCGGAAGAGCTTATTTTAAAAGATTTGGAATGGCTGGAAATTCGTTGGGACGAATTTTACAGACAATCGGAGCGTATTGAAAAATACGCCGAGGCAATCGATCGTTTAAAAAAAAGCGGCCGCGTTTATCCTTGCTACGAAACAAAAGAACAGCTTTCTCTGAAAAGAAAAATTCAAGCGTCTATGGGCGTTCCTCCGGTTTACGATCGCGAGGCTTTAAAGCTTTCCTATGACGAACGCCAAAAACTCGAAAGCGGCGGGATAAAACCTCATTGGCGTTTTAAATTAGACGACGAGCGAGTTATTGAGTGGGACGATTTAGTTCACGGAAAAATTTCCATTCCGCTCGACAGTATTAGCGATCCGGTTTTGATTAAACCGGACGGATCGTTCGTCTATACTTTTGCATCCGTCGTAGACGACGTAAATCTTGGAATTACGCATATCATCCGCGGCAACGATCACATTACCAATACCGCGGCTCAGATAGATATTTTCAAAGCCTTATGCGGAGAGTTTCCAAAATTTGGACACGTTCCCTTGCTGTCCTCTTTCGACGGGGAAGACGTTTCTAAGCGTTCGAACTCGCCGTTGAGCGTCGTAAACATGCGAAACGACGGAATCGAACCTCGAGCGATACGCAACGTATTAGCGACTCTTGGAACGTCGAACAACGCAAGTCATTTGGACGATATAAAATCTCTGATTGAAAAATTTTCTTTTGAAAAAATGAGTTTATCGTCGCCTAAATTTAATCCGTCCGAAGTAAAATCGCTAACGCAAAAAATAATCGCCGAAAAAACTTTCGACGAGGCGAAACCGGAGCTGGAAAAACTAAATTTAAAAAACATTTCCGTCGAGTTCTGGGACGCGATTAAAAACAATCTGCATTCGATTAAGGAAGCCGCGTTTTGGGACGATATTTTGTTTAATAAAATCAACGTAATAAAGGAAGATGAAAAATTCGTCGGCCAGATGCTAGAGACTTTAAAAAATCCCGTGGATTTTGATCTATGGATAAGCGACCTTAAACAGATTTCCGGCAAAAAGGGCAGAGACTTATTTCATCCTATCCGCGTCGCGCTGACCGGACTGGAAAACGGACCGGAATTGGCGAAAATAGTCGGTCTGATGGGATACGATCGAATAAAATCTAGAGTAGAAAATAACTTGAAAGCAAAAAGCGTCTAGCAACGCGGTTATTAGGTTGTGTTAGGAAAAATGCGATAAGTGGTGTGAGGCTATTTTTGTTGAAACAAGAGATTTATACTCCGCAATAAGTTATTGCTAGAAGCGCGATCGCCGCTTCGGACTTCGCTCTAGGATTAAATCCCTTCGTTAATTTCCTCTTTTCAAAGCGACAAAAATGAGATATAGTTGCTCCTTAATCACAGGAGCCAATCATGAAAGAAGCCGCTTTTGAAGAAGGAGAGTACGTCGTTTATCCTATTCACGGGGTCGGCGTAGTAAAAGGCTTTGAAAGCCAAAACATCGCCGGAACCGAGTTTAAGGTGATGGTTATCTCTTTCGACAAAGATAAGATGATCGTAAAACTTCCGTTAAACAAGTCGACTATATCGAAAGTCCGCAAATTATGCTCTAAAAAAGAAATGCAGGAAGCGATAGAATGTCTTAGCAGCCCGACTCGCGTGAAGAAAATGATGTGGAGCCGTCGAGCGCAAGAGTACGAAACAAAAATTAATTCTGGAATTCCTATGTCGATAGCTCAGGTAGTGAGAGATCTTCACAGAACCGCGAATCAACCCGAGCATTCCTACAGCGAGCGTCAGATCTATCAGGAGGCTCTCGATCGATTAATAAAAGAGTACGCCGCCGTCGCCGAGATAGGGGAAAAAGAAGCGAAAGAATACTTGGAAAAAGTCTTAACGGCCGCCTAGTTAAAAAATGGGGAACGTTTTTTGTAGGGGGGCGAATAATTCCCCCTGTAATTATTTGTTTCCTTTATTGTAGCGTGAAATTATCGAACCGCGGCGCTTATGTCGTACATAAGTTCGACTTTGTCTTCCAATGTTTTGCTTGAACTTTCTATTTCTTTGCTCAAATCGAAAGAGCTTAATATAGTTTTTCCTATAACGTATCTTCCTTCCTCATTTTCTCCTATTTTTATTCCACAAACATTGTGTATGAATACCGCTTTATCCGCATAGCTGCCAACGTAAAGCATTACGTGTCCTTTCCATCCGATTAATGTTAAAAACGGGATCGCCGTCGCTCTTAAAAAACTTGATTTGTCGCTTATATTTTTAATTGAAACGCAACCTTCTTGTCTTAATTGATTTTTAGATGAACGCGGTATAAGTATCCCAAAAATAGTCGTAAAATCGCGCGTCATTATAGAACAATCTCTGTTGTTTAAATAACCGCCCCAGCCGTATTTTGTTCCGAGAAATTTTCGAGTTATTTCAATAAGATTATCGCGAGTAAAAGCGTAAGGTTTCTTTACGAAAGATGAAGATCTACATTTTGTTATTTCCGCGTATCCATTTTTCCCCATGCAGGGGACAAATAATTCAGAGTTCGTTCCAGGAAGTATCGTTCCCATGCAAGCGTTTGATAAAAAGCGCCCGCTTTCCGACAGTAAGACAACGTCGTCATTGATAGAGACGAACAACTCGCTTTTTATGTATTGTCGTATGAATGGCTCGTCGACAAAAGCAACGTCGTTCGCTTTTACCCAACCGAGAGAACGCGGCCAGACAGAGCGAGGGTAGGCGACTAAAAACCATGCTTTATCGGCAGTTACATGTAATATGAGCAACGGCGTTCCTATGTATATCATATTCGATATATTTTCATTGAATGGATAACCGCCGCCCAGTCTATTTATATCCTCGAAGAAAGGCTTTTCAGTAGGAAGGATATAGCTCATTGTATTTCTGATTGAAATCGCTTTTATACGGCGCGAAGGGCAATCGTTCATAGCCGCGTTCTTTTTCAATTCCGCTATTTCAGACGAAGTCCATTTATGCAAATTTTCCGCATATTTTCCTTTCACTGAAGAAAGATAATCTCTATCTATATACGGCTTAAAAGTCGATTTCCAAGGCGAGAAGAACATTATGTCGGATTCAGTATTATACGCTTGTTGGTATTTCAAGAATATTTTTGAAGCGAATTCCGCGGATGAAGCGAGAATATTCGCATCCTGCGGAACATTGCGCGACAACGTTTCGTCAAGACGTTCGTCGACAATGTTTAATTTTTTTTCGCGATCAGAACATGAAGACAACGCTAGGCAACAACAATACAACGCGAATTTTGAAAATTTCATAAGATTATTTATCGCAGATTTTTGATTTTAAGAATAGTCGTTTTTATTATGACAAGCTTTGTTTCGCGGCAAGCATTGATTCTAGTTTCTTCGGATCGCTTAGTAAAGTAGCGATGTTTCTGGATATTTCGTCGAATATATCTCGCAGAACGCTGTCTTCGTCTTTTGAAAAATTGCCTAGCACATACGAAGCAAGATCCCAATTTTCCGGCGGACGGCCGACTCCAATTCTGATTCGCCAATAATTAACGCCTATCAAAGAATCTATGCTTTTCAAGCCGTTGTGTCCTCCGTTCCCGCCGCCTTGCTTAATTTTTACGCGGCCGAACGCAATATCCGCATCGTCGTGAATTACAAAAACCTTTTCTGCGGGAATTTTGTAAAAATCCGCCAGAAAACGAACGGCTCGTCCCGATAGATTCATAAAAGTCAGCGGTTTTGCGACGACGATTTTTTCATTGTTTATATCGAAAGAAGCGATTTCCGCGAGATCGACTATTTTTTTAAAAGAAGCGGCGGAGTTATGTTCGACAATTACCTCCGCCGCTCTAAATCCAACGTTATGTCTATTGTTTTTGTACGTCGCTCCAGGATTGCCGAGACCTATGATCGCCGCGTCCATATGGATTTTTTAAGAAGCCGGAGCCGCGGCGCCCGCCGTCGCTTCCGTAGTCGCTTCTTCCGCGGTCTCCTCTTTCTTCATTATAGTAGGAGCAACAACGGTCGCTATCGTGAAATTTTTACCGTTTGCCGGAAGGTTTATTCCCTCTGGAAGCTTCACGTCTTGAGCGTGAACCGTGTGATGGAATTCGAATCCCGTTAGATCAATTTCTATTCTATCGGGAATGCTTTCAGGATCGCAAACAACGTCGATTTCGTGAGCCAACACGTTCAAAACGCCGCCAGATTTTAGACCTGGGGAAGCAAGCTCGTTTACGAAAGCTAAAGGAACTCGCACGGAAACTTTAGAGCCTTTTCCGACTCTCATGAAATCTATGTGTAGCGGTTGGTCGGTTACCGGATGAAATTGAATGTCTTTCGCCACAAGCTTTTGCTTCTTTTCTTTGAGGCAGCTTATCTCGAAAACTGTAGAAAAAAAGTTAGACTTGCGAACGTATCTGTTTAACAGATCTCTGGAAATGCAAATCGCTTCGGCTTCTTTTTTATCGCCGTAAACGACGCATGGAATGAATCCGCTTCTTCTCTCGGAACGAGCCGAGCCGGTTCCGCATTTTTCTCTGTTTTTTGCTTCTAACGCAACGGTAGCCATTATAAATTTCCTCTTAAAGCGAGCGGAGTATACGCTAAATCATTTTATTTATCAATTACAAATCAGGCGACGCTAATGCGGCAGACTGCTAGATAAGAAAAGTTTTAGTTCGTTTTTAAGAGCGCGGCTCAAGGAATCGCGGTCGCTAAGATCATCGTAACGTTGAGAATTTTGTTGATTTTATACGGAAAAGCGACTAGCTTATTTAAAAATAGGAATCTGCCGGTGGCTTTTGTAGATAATAAATGGAAAATCGCGAGATTTTTTAGAAACGCGATCTTTTATGCGACGTGTTTTATAGTCGCGGTTTGCTGTTTGTTCCCTTTTTACTGGGCGGTGGTTTCGTCTTTAAGAGGAAGCGCGGATTTATTTTCAACCGAGCTTTTTCCTTCTCGTATAACTTTTGAAAACTACAAGTGCGTTTTTAGCGACGCGGCTTTCGGGTACTCTTTCTGGAATTCCGCCGTCGTGGCGACGCTAACGTCTTTGTTGACGCTAGCCGTCTGCCTTCTTGCCGCGTATCCGTTAGCTAGACATAAGTTCCCTGGTAGAAAACGCATTCTAATGATCGCTCTAAGCGTCACGACTCTTCCTCATGTCGCCGTTTTATCGGGCCTGTTTGAAATGATCAGAATACTAGATATATACAATGAAAAATCGGCGCTTATTCTAGCTTATATGATCATAACCGTTCCGTTTACGCTTTGGGTTATGACGAATTTCATGAATAGCATACCAAAAGACATTGAAGAAGCCGCGATTATAGACGGCGCGAGCAATTATGTTATTCTGAGAAAAGTGTTTTTACCGATTCTTAGTCCCGCGATCGTAACGACGGGATTGTTGGCGTTTATCGCCGCCTGGAACGAATTTTTGTTCGCTCTTACGTTCACGTTGACGAATCAAGCCAGAACGGTGCCTGTTTCGTTAGCGTTGTTCAGCGGAGCCAGTCAGCACGAACTGCCCTACGGATTGATTATGGCCGCCAGCGTCGTAGTCACTCTGCCGTTGATTATCCTAGTCGTTATTTTTCAACGCAGGATCATATCGGGATTAACGGCGGGATCCGTAAAGGGATAACAAAAATTCTACGCGCCTGCTCTTTCTAAAACCGCCGCAAAAAATCCGTCTGTTTTATTTTGATACGGCGTTAGTTTTAAATAGTCTCCAGAATAATTTTGCAGCCGTACTTTGACGCGGGAAAAGTCGGAATGATTTTCTAAAAACTTCGCGACTTGATCTTCGTTTTCCTCTTTTAAGATCGAGCAGGTGGCGTAGACAAGTCTGCCGCCTTTTTTTACCAATCGATAAGCCGATTCCAAAATCTCCGCTTGAACGGCGAGCAACTCTTGCAAATCTTCTTGAGCAAATTTTGCTCGCATATCGGGGTTTCTTCGCCACGTTCCGGTTCCCGAGCAAGGAGCGTCGACTAAGACTATGTCGGCGAATTCTAAACGCCGCTTGATCCATTTTCCAGTAATTTGCTGGCAGAAGGCGTTATTGACTCCGGCTCGACGAAAGCGAAGTTTTGCGTTTTCCAAACGTTCTTCGTATTTGTCGAGAGCAAAAATTCGCCCTTTGTTTTTCATAGTTGCGGCGATCGCAAGCGTTTTCCCTCCGGCTCCCGCGCAATAGTCTACGACGGTATCGCCGGCGACCGTTCCGCACGCTTCGGCGACAAGCTGCGATCCTTCGTCTTGGATTTCCGCTAGACCTTTGGAGATAACGTCGCAGTTTCTGCCGATTCGCCCTCTTAGGATTTTCAATCCGCTCGTCGAATAGCGGCAATCTTCGACTTGGAATCCTAAGTCGGAAAGAGCTTGCTTTACTTCGTCTTTTGACGCTTTCAGAGTATTGACTCGAAGATCGACGGTCGCTTTTCCATTAAGCGCGGACATTTCGTTTGATAATTCTTTTCCGAATGATCTTTTCAGGTAGGGACTCATCCATTCGGAGTAATTGAAAAGCGCGTTTTCAGGAAAAGCGATATTCTTATCTAGCGAACTCAAAAACCTCTTTTCAAAATCCGTAAGTTTCGAAGGATCGTATTGCTTGCCGGAAAAAGTTTCGTTGATTTTATCGTTCGACCATTTCTCGTTCGTCTTTAAAAAAGCTAAAATATAGAATCTGCCAAAATTCGAAGTAATTTTTTGCGTGAGAAATTTCAATTTTTCAAAATTTCGAAAGATAGAATAACAAAACTCCGCAATCGCTCGACGATCGTGAGAACCGATTTTATTCTTCTTAAAAAACTTCGCCAAAATTATATCGAACGGCGCTCGCGACGCGAAAAATAGATCCAATAACTGAATGGCGACCTGTATTTGCGAGCTTTGATTCATTTTTTATCCTGATTATAAACTTCCCGCGTCGGAAACGTTTTTAGTATAAACGAAAACGATCGCCTTACCGCTCGAAACTTTTAGCTCGATTTGCGAAGAAACGGCTCTGTTGGAGATCGAATTTTTCCCGTCGATAGCCGCTTCATAGTCGTCTAGCTCCCACTTAAGGCCGCGAGACGTTATAAGGCATCTAGGAATTCCGAAAATCGATATTTTTGCGCCGATAGGAACGTTTAGCGTTTTATCTTCGTCGATTGTTACCAAAATCATATTTTCAAAAACTGCGACGCAATTCGTTCGAGAGAATATGCTAACGTTTCCCAGCGCATGATCTATACATCCGCCGTCAATTCCGGTTACGATTGTCGGAGTCAGAGATTTTTTTTCAACATACTCTAAGGCTTTTTCAAAATCTGTAGAATCTTGGTCGTCTATTTTTATATGAGGCCTGTCGCGCAGCAAAGTTTCGTCGACGCTATCGAGATCGCCTATTATAACGTCGGGTTCTATTCCGTTTTTAATTAGCGCGTTCGCGGCTCTGTCTGCGGCGACGATCGGCAGGTCGAGCTTCCTAACGAGATCGCAAGGAAGGTTTCCGTCGAGGCATATTATCGACTTACGCGTTTTTAGCATTTCTATCATAAACGACCTTTTGAATTATCGATACGCAAGACAAAACCGTTCCGATGACGTTGCTGTAAACGACGAATTCAGAACCCGCGCAGACTCCGTGAATAATCCACGCTACGGAGCATACGAGATAATTTATTAGCATTATCATAGATACGTCTTCGGCGGATTTTGTTTTGTAAGATTTATAAACCTGCGGAGATAGCCCGATTATAGACGTAACCATCGCGATTCCGCCGGAAATGTTTTCTAACGTAAAAAGCATACGGTTTTCCCTGATTATGACTGCCTATCGTATGGATTTTCCCGCTGTCTAAGAAAAATCCGCAGCGGCGTTCCGACGAAATTAAACGTCTTGCGCAGGTGATTCAATAAATATCTCTCGTAACTCGTCGGCAGTTTTTCAACGCGATTGGCGAATAAAGCGAACGTCGGCGGTTTACAATTCGTTTGCGAGATATACTTCAATTTAATCGGCGTTCCGTTTGCCAAAGGCGGCGGGTTTTGCGAGATCGCCGCCTGAAACCATTTATTAAGAGCGCCGGTCGAGATTCTCCTAGACCAATTGTCGTACAAATCCAACGCGACGTTAAAAATCCTGATCAAGCCCTTTTTCTCTTTCGCCGAGATAAGCAAACATGGAACTTCCGGCAGCTGCGCGAATTCCTTTTCAGCTCTGCGTTTAATTGTTTTCAAAACTTCATCGGGATTTTCAACCGCGTCGCTTTTGTTCAGTCCGAATATAAGGATTTTTCCTTCGTCGAATACTTTTCGAGCGATGGTCATATCTTGCTTTTCAAATGGATTTTGTATGTCCATTAAAATGACGACGATGTGAGCTTGCCTAACGTGTTTCCACGCGTCGACGACCGATAACGCTTCGACTTTTTCGTCGACTTTGGATTTTCGTCTTTGTCCCGCGGTGTCGATCAAAGAAATATCGCGGTTTTTGAACTTCCAGTTCAGAGAAATTGAATCGCGAGTGATTCCCGCTTGATCTCCGACGAGCAGTCGCTCTTCGCCTATTATCGCGTTGATTAGCGTAGACTTGCCGACGTTGGGACGGCCGACGATGGCGATTCTAATTGGCGCGTCGTCTTCTTTAGCCGCAGCCTGAGGATCCAATAATGGCGAATGATTCGCCCCTACATTCGATCGTAAAGATGAAGAATAAGAAGATATCGCCTCGAAAACTTCGTCCATCCCTAGTTTATGTTCGGCAGATATTGCGATTTCTTCTCCAAAACCCAGCGTTTCTGGATGATGTAAGGAGGTTTTTCCTTCAGATTTATTTTTTAGAAGAATAACTGGACGATTTCCGACTTTTTTAAACGCCGAGCGTATCCAAGATGCGATCGCCTTGTCATATTCGGTCGCTCCTTCCGTTGCGTCGACGACGAAAAATATTAAATCCGATTCCTCGATCGCCGCGAGCGATTGTCCGTTCATCGAAACCGCAAGAGAATTTTTAGAAAATGGGTCTACGCCAGGAGTATCGAGCAGATCAAACTCTAATCCGAACAATTCCGCCTTCATAGATTTGCGATCTCGGGTGATTCCTGAAACATCGCCGACAATCGCCGATTTCTGTCCGACAAGCCGGTTGAACAACGTCGATTTTCCGACGTTTGGTCTTCCGATTATTGCGATTTTCATTTATAGGCCGCGATTTTTCCGCAATTCAATGGAATAAACATCGCGCCGTCGGCTATCGTCGGATTTACGGAAATTCCTTCGCTTCCTGCGTTTAGATCGACGACTTTTTTGATTTTTCCGTCGATCGGCGAAACAAACAACATCGATCCGCTCGGCGAGATCATAATTATGCGATCTTTCGCCAAAATCATGCCGTACCAATTTGCCAGCGCTTTTTCGTCTTTCGTAAGAGTCGTAAGCCAACGCTTTTTACCGGTGTCTTTGTTCAGGCAAACCAACTCCGACCTAGAATTAAAGACGAAGACGCTATTTCCGCTTACGATCGGAGTTTGAACTCCGCCGAAGTCATTTCTCCAAAGCAGTTTTCCGTCCTTTGCGTTAAACGCCGTAGTTTGTTCGTTCGCAGAAACAAAATAAACGACTCCGTCTTTTACGACCGGACATGCTCTCGGGTGCGTAAAAGCTCGAGAAGCGTTAGTTAGAGAAAATTTCGAAAGCATTGCGTCCCAAACGACGGCTCCCGTTTCTTCGAATAAAGCGAAAACCTCGCCGGACGGGTAAGCGAAGTAAACGACTCCGTCTTCAACCGCCGGACTTGCGGAACCGATAAATGTCGAATCCGCAATCATGCCGGAATGCGACCATAAAATTTTCCCGCTCGCGATATCAATTTTGTGCAAGCTGCTGTTGGAACACATA
>JAISHN010000105.1 GCA_031262635.1 Holosporaceae bacterium | reverse complement strand
TGAGAAGTCCGAGCTGTTGTCCTCTCTGTTGAAAAAAGCCGGCGTACAACATAATGTCCTGAACGCCAGATATCACGACGTTGAAGCGCAAATCATCGCAGACGCGGGAAAACCTGGAGCCGTGACCATCGCGACCAACATGGCCGGACGAGGCACGGACATAAAATTAGGGGGGAATCTTGAAGCGCGACTAGCTCGCGAGCTTTTAGGCGTTGAAGATCCAGAACTACGCAAACAAATTCAAGAAAAGATCGAAAAAGAAATTCAAGAAGATTTTGAAACGGTTAAAAAAGCCGGAGGGTTATACGTTGTCGGAACGGAGCGTCACGAAAGCCGTCGTATCGACAACCAGCTGCGCGGTAGATCGGGTCGTCAGGGAGACCCTGGAGCGTCGAAGTTTTTCTTGTCGTTGGAAGACGATCTGATGAGGATTTTCGGAGCGGAGCGACTCGATTCAATGCTGCAGAAACTAGGCATCGAAGAAGGAGAGGCGATTACTCATCCGTGGGTTAATAAAGCTCTCGAAAAAGCGCAAATGCGAGTCGAAGCCCGCAACTACGACATCAGAAAGCATCTGCTGAAATTTGACGACGTTATGAACGACCAAAGAAAAGTCATCTACGCTCAACGCGCGGAATTAATGACGGATAAGGATATTAGCGAAGAAATTAACGACATGCGTCATGAAGTCGTCAACGACGTTATATTTGGAAACGTTCCTGAAAACACGCCGTCGGAATTTTGGGATTACAAAGGAATAAACGAACAACTCGCGGCAAATTTTGGCGCGGACATTTCTCTACCTAGCGGCGAAAATCTAACCAGAGACAACGCCGTCGATCTTATTCTCGAAAAAATAAAAGAAAAGATTAAAAAGAAAGAAGAAATTTATCCTTCGCAAATGCTGAAACATATGGAGCGAGCGGTTTTGCTGCGTCTCATCGACCAATATTGGAAAGAGCATTTGTTAAACTTAGATCGGCTGCGTCAGGGAATCAATCTGCGAGCCTACGGTCAGCGCGATCCGCTAAACGAGTACAAACAAGAGGCGTTTGCTCTCTTCGAGATGATGTCGGCCACGATCAGAAAAGAAGCGGTAAGAATTTTGTCGCTGTTTGAACTGCCTACAGCCGCTCGAGAAGACGATCTCGACGCCGTTCTTCTAGATAATTCGAGACATGAAGGCGTTGAAGACGAGGACGAAGCTTTGCCGTCTCCGCTCGAGGCTTCGAGAGACGCGCAACGTCCATGCGATAACGACAGCGAAAGTTGCAGAGTTTCTTCGTCGCCGTTTGAAACGTCGAGAAACGCTCCATGTCCCTGCGGCAGCGAAAAAAAATACAAACACTGCTGCGGAAAGATAGAGGAATAGAAAGCATTCTTCATGAAAATTTCTCAAGTCGTTACGGCGAACTTCTCCTTCCGTCATCCTAGAGGAGGGCTTTGCCCGACGAAGGATCCAGACAATTTTCAAGCGCATCTTCGCCGTATGGATCCTTCGCTTCGCTCGAGGATGACGGACATAGGAGCGCTATTTATATAACTAACTAATTCCCTAGGCTTCTTCTTATGAAATTCAGCGTCACTACTCCGATTTATTACATAAACGGCGATCCTCACATAGGCCATGCTTACGCGAGCGTTGCGGCGGATATTATCGCGAGGTTTAAGCGATTAGACGGTTTCAACGTCCATTTTTGCACGGGAACCGACGAGCATGGAGTAAAAGTCGCGAGATCGGCGGAAAAAGCGGGGCTAGAACCGCAAAAATTCTGCGATCTCATGTCGCAAAAATTCCGCGACATGAGCGCGGCCGTTAATCTGTCCTACGACGATTTCATTCGCACGACCGAAGCGCGGCATATTAAATCGGCGCAAGCATTTTGGAAGTTGTTAGAAAAAGACGTATACAAAAGCTCGTACTCCGGCTGGTACTCGGCGAGAGATGAAGAATATATTGCCGAAAGCGACCTCGTCGACGGAAAAGCTCCAAGCGGCGCTCCGGTTGAATGGATGGAGGAAGAGTCGTATTTTTTTAGGCTGTCCGCTTACCAAGACAAGTTGCTAGAATACTACGAAAAAAATCCCGATTTTATCGCTCCGGTTTCTAGAAGAAACGAAGTGATCAGCTTTGTAAAAAGCGGTCTGAAAGATTTATCTATTTCCAGAAGCAAGTTTTCCTGGGGCGTTCCGGTTCCAAACGCCGACGGACACGTTATGTACGTTTGGGTCGACGCGCTTGCGAATTATTTAACGTCTTTCGGATTTCCTGAAAAGGACGTTTCGGAAGACATGGCGAACTGCGTTCACATCGTCGGAAAAGAAATTTTGCGATTTCACGCCGTATATTGGCCGGCGTTTTTAATGTCCGCGGGAATATCGCCGCCAAAACGCATATTCGCGCACGGATGGTGGACTTGCGACGGTCAGAAAATGTCTAAATCCGTCGGAAATGTTGTCGATCCATTTGAAATCATTAAAAAATACGGCCTTGATCAAATGCGTTTCTTTCTCTTCAGAGAAGTTCGTTTTGGAGAAGACGGCGATTTCTCGGAAGAATCGCTAAAAAATCGCGTTTTATACGATCTTGCGAACGATCTTGGCAATCTAGTTCAAAGAGTCTTAGCGTTTATCCAGAAACGCGACGGAAATTTTACGACGAACTATGATTTTTCGGACGCTGAAAAAGCGTTGTTCGCTAATTCGAGGAATCTTCTAAACAAAACGCGCCCTTTGATCGATAAACAGGACTTAAACGGCGTTCTCAACGCGATTTGGGAGCTGATTTCCGAGACGAATAAATTCGTGAACGATATGAAACCGTGGGAGCTAGCAAAAACCGACGTTACAAGATTAAACGCCGTCCTAACCGCCCTTTGCGAAAGCATACGTTCCGTCGCGTTTGGAATCGCTCCATTTATGCCGGATACGGCTCGAAAAGTCTTCGATTTCATAAACGCGGAAGGGAAATCGTTCGCAGAAATAGAAGAAAACTTTGCGGATCAAAAACTCCCGACTCCTACTCCGTTGTTTCCAAAAGAAAAAGCAGTTTTATAATTTAAGCTTATTTATATCGATAGAGAATCTATGTAGTTAAAAGGGCTTGTCCTATTAAGGGATTGCCCAATAACGATATAAATACTACCTGGTTATTCGCTGCCGCGATTCCTGGAAAAGCCTAATATTCCAAGGTTTTTCTTTTGAACATTAATCTAGATTAACATAATGGCTTCAGCCTTTATAAAAACGAGGAAAAACAATGCGCAAACTGCGCTAGACCTATCGTTATATGGCAATCCCCGTTTGACTGACTACGCGCGTCTTCGCCGTCTGGATCCTTCGTCGGGTTTAACGTTCCTCCTCCAGGATGACGACAAATGGCGTAAGCGACGAAGGAAGAGAGGAATCCCGACCTTACCTCTCTTTATCGAACTTTCTTATAAACTCCTCCACCTTTGGAGCGACGTTGGCTCTCCACTTGCTTCCTGAGAATACGCCGTAGTGGCCGACTCCAGGTTGCAGATAATGGTCTTGCATATCCTTCGGCAAATTCTTGCATAAGGCGTGAGCGGCGAAGGTCTGGCCTGGAGCGGAAATATCGTCCTTTTCTCCTTCGAGCGTCAGCAAAGCGCAGCGTCTTACGCTTCCAAGATCGATAGTTTGCCCCTTGTATTTCATAACGTTTCGCGGCAATTCGTAGGTCTGGAATATTTTTTCTATCGTTTCTAGATAATAAACGTCGTCCATATCTAAAACCGACAAATATTCGTCGTAGAATTCTACGTGTTTCTTCATCCCCGCCGTATTATTGAGGATTTTGTCCTCAAGATACTGGACGTGTTTCTTATAATGAGCGTCGGGATTCATATTTATAAACGCCGTTAGTTGTACGAATCCAGGGTATACGCGGCGGCCTTCTCCAATATGCCCTGCGGGAACGTAGGTTAGAAAATTTTTTTCGAACCAAGACAGCGAATGGCTTTCGGCAAGTTCGTTGACCTGCGTTTTTTTCACCCTCGGATCAATAG
>JAISHN010000088.1 GCA_031262635.1 Holosporaceae bacterium | reverse complement strand
TTATCTGTTTCTTAAAGAGTGTGAGTGGAGATTTAACGTCGGAGAACCTTCTAAGCTCTTAAAAGACCTTAAATCTATCCTCAAATCTACCGGTTAAACCTCTTAGGCGCCAGGCCCTTTGATTAAATATAAAAAAAGGGCGAATAATCATTCGCCCCTACAACGTCGTCTACAATTGAAAAAATGACTCGACTTTGTCGTTACTTACTCCCCTTCCCTATCGGCGAATACCCGAGGGCTTCCCTCTTTTCATTCGTCGTAAGAAAATCCGCGTTCGAGACTTTATTCCACAAATCCTCGCGTCGCGATATAAGAGCGTGCGTAGCGTCAAGGTCGAAGATCATCTCGACAGGCCGATTGAATCTAACCGACAGCCAGTTTCCGAATTCCGAGCGAATAAACTCCGCAAGCGGGATAATCGTGTCCTCCCAGAGATGCAGCCTCGCCTCTTTATATCCGGCGAACGCAGAGTCGCCGCGGATTCCAAGCAATATCGGCGGCACTCCAAACGCTTGAGCGATTTCGCGAGCGGCGATGTTTTTTCCGGCGTTAAAATCAAGATCCTTCGGCGAAAGCCCCATTTCCTTCCATTCGAAACCGCCTTCAAGAATAAGAATCCTACCCGCGTTTGTAGTCCCTTCGTAAATGTCGCGAATATTCGCCCGCATTCGTCGTCGCTGTTGATCCGTTAGACTCTCGACATTTTTGACCGTCAAACATCCCGAAGGACGGCCGCCGTTTTGCAAAATCGATATATTATGCTTCGCCATCTCGTTGTACTGATCGATCGTTCGAGCCGCCGCTTGAAGCGGGCCGAATCCATACCAGTCGTTCAGCGGATTAAAGAATTTTACGTGCAGAAGATCGCGTTTTTCTATAGAAAATTTAGACGCGTCGACGCAATAGGCGTAAGACTCCGCCGCCGTTCGCGATTTATTCGGAATTATCTGAACGCGATCGGCGCGAAGACAACGCAAATTGTTTTCGCGGTCGCAATGAACGAACGCATTGCCGGATATCAGCAAATCGCCGACAAGATTTTCCAAAAAAGAGCTTATTGTCTGCGACTCGTTCGGTCTTTTGATGATTTTCGTTAAAAATTCGTCTTCAGTTTTATCGTCGCGGTTTTTTATAACCGCCGGAATCGACGCGATTCCTCTAGCGATAAGACTAATCGCCCTAAACGCGAACACATTTTTTTGAAACCCCTCTTCGGCGAGAGCGTCGTACCTCGGCGGAGTCCATCTTGGGTCGCTTATTCCATGATACGAGCAAAAAACGTTCTCTTTTTTCGCATTAAAATGCTTTAGCAAATTTAACATAAAATCTCTCCTTTATTTTTTGTGAATACGAGAATTGTCGGACGTTTCTTCCAACGACGCAAGGAATTTTCGAAAAACGCTTATATTGCAACGCGTTAGATTGAGTTTTTAATTTATGAGAACGGTGCTTCTAATTATATGAGCGCAAGGGGCGAATAATTATTCGCCCTTACGGAATTGACGCGGCAATTTAGGAGTTTTTCGTCTTCTTCTCGGAGCTTTTACGGTATTCGTCTTTTATAAATTGAACGACTATTATGGCGAAAACGAGAAACGCCATGAGAACGATCATGCCGCGTTTATAATCGTCTGGAGAATACGCCGCTTGCGGAGCGCTTCTAGAAAGATCCATAACGGCGCCTATAGCCGGAATTAACGTAGCGCTTCCCGCCATTATAATCGTGTTTATCACGCTCGTTAGCGTTCCCGCGATCTTCGGAGAAGCTAAGCTAATAGCGGCGGGAAACGTCAAAAACTCGCAGTTCATAACTATCCCTATAAGGAATAACGCGCCGCCGAGAATGAAGACGTTAGTTTTTACGAATATCGCGAATCCAAATAAAGCCGCCAATATGTAGCTGCAATAAGCCATGACTTTTTTGTAGCTTTCAAATTTAGCCGCTAAAGACACGATCAGCGGAACGCCAAAAATTAATCCAAAATTCATAGCGCTAATCGTAGACGCCGCCTCGACGTTGCCGATTCCGTAAATACACTTTATAAAAGACGCTCCCCAGGCGTTGCTAAACGAGAGGAAAGGACTAAGAATCGCCATCGAAAAAAGCCCCATCAAAATGAATTGCTTATTCGAGAGTATTACTTTCAAAGATTCAATAACGCCTATTTCTTCTTTTGGATCGGCGGTTTTTACTTCTTCTTTCGTCGCTAGAAATCCTACGATAGCTAATACGACTCCTACAATTCCGAACCAGAAGACGACCTTATCCCAAGACGATAAGGCCGACAGGTAAGCGAACAGCGGACTCATCGCCACCGCGCTTAATCCGCCGAGCGCTACGCTAAGACTCGACATGAAGGCCGCTTTTTCTCGAGAAAAAACTTCGTTTGAAACTTTTATAATGCCGGTAAAAGAAAAAGCGCATCCGAAGCCAATGATCATTTGAGCGATATAAGCTATTGAGTAGCTGTCGGTTTTAGCAAAGACAATCGCTCCTAATGAAATAATCAGGAAAGAGAGGGTTATCAATAACCTAACGCTAAACCTATCTATCAAAATACCGACTGGAATCTGCGCCGGCGTATAGGCGATGTAAAACGCTCCTATCAGTCCTCCGGTTTCCGCCGCGTTTATGCAGAAATGTCTCTGCAAATCTTCGTTGAACACATTTGGAACTACCGAATAAAGCCCGTATTGATACATATAAAAACAAACGCTGAAAAGCCACAACCCTATACGCATAAATCCATCCTCAAAACGCGGCGATTGTAACGGAAAAGTTAATAATATGGAATCGGTTAAAATTCCTTGATAAATATATTATTTAAATATAATCTTTCCCGAATTAATCGATAATTTTTACAATATGCCAGCGCAAGATTACATCACCGAAATTCCTTATATATCCGGTTATTATAGCGACTTAACGCCGGCGCGCATGTCGTTCATCGCCGCCGTAAATAATTTCCGACCGCCGGATATATTTCAGTCGTTTTCATATTGCGAACTCGGCTGCGGCTGTGGAAAAACGACAAACATTGTCGCCGCGAGCTATCCGCAGTCCGATTGCGTTGGAATCGACGTGAACAAAGAACACATACGGATCGCAAGAAACGAATCCGCCGGCCTTTCTAACATAAAATTCTTCGACATGTCTTTTTCGGAAGCGTCGCGGCAAAATTTCAAAAAATTCGATTTTATAACCATGCACGGCGTTTGGTCGTGGGTCGGAGACTCCGTCAGAGCCGACATACTACGGTTCGTTAAAAAATTTTTGAAAACCGGCGGGTTGTTTTGCGTCAGCTACAATGCAATGCCAGGTTGGACTCAATTGACGCCGTTCCATAAGATCATATCAACCTACATAAAAGGCAAAACTTGCTCGACGACGGAAAAAGCGACCTCCGCCATGGCGTATCTGCAGTTTTTAAACGAAAATAAAAGCCCATATTTCGAGAGAAACCCCGACGCGAAAGTTTTTCTGCAAACGCTAGAACAATCCGATATGCGGTACGTGATTCACGAGTTGTTCAATCAAAATCTGCGTCCAGAATATTTTTGCGACGTAGCCGCGGATATGAAAAAAGCCGGTTTAACGTTCGTCGGCAATAGCGAGCATATACAAAATTATCAAATGACGTTGAGCGAGCCGTTCAAGAAACTCCTAAACTCCGCCGGCGACAGAATCGCGTCCGAAACGCATAAAAGCGTTATTCAGAACGACCGTTTTAGAAAAGACGTTTATATAAAACGCGGCTCGACGAAAGAGCGCAAAAACGCCGCCTCCATTTGATTTGC
>JAISHN010000004.1 GCA_031262635.1 Holosporaceae bacterium | reverse complement strand
CTTTTAAAGTTTCGTAGCCTTGACGAGTTGCCGCATTCCCCCTCTCCCCTTGCGGGAGAGGGTTGGCGCGAGGGGATGCCAGCGTCAAACTCACTTTTATGTCATTGCGAGAAGCGAAGCTCGAAGCAATCTAGAAAAGCGGAGAAACCAGTATAAATTCTGGATCGCCGCGTCGGACTGCGTCCTCCTCAAGGATGACGAAAAGGCAGGCGTAAGGGCGAGCTAACCTCTCGTCCAAAAAACAAGCGCCGCGGATATGTAGAGGCAGGATTTGCCTGCCCTTACAACATTGCAAACAAAAGCCGCTTCTTAATATGAAAAAAGGCGAATAATTATTCGCCCCTACAGAATAGCGGCAAAGCGAGAATTAAGTTGTCGCTTTCGTCTTCTTTGTAATTTTTTTTAGCTTAGCATTGACAGTTTTTATTATTTATAGTAACTGTTCGCATAGTTAAGTTGGTATTAGGAGTAAGGGTAATGAAGAAAAATGTTATGTGTTATGTTTTGGTCTTGGTTTTTACGACATATTCTACTGTACATGGAATGCAGTTTATGCTAGGAAACCCAAAGCTGACTGCTTACTACTACTCCTACACTGCTGCTCCTCTACAAACAGCGACGGCACAGGAGCAGGCGACACCAACGCAACCGACGGACGGAGAGAACTCAAGCGGCGGGCAAGCTGCTGCGATCGCCGACCTACTACCGTCGGTAGCGGTCTACCCTAGTCCTAGGGACAGAGCGCCGGCAAACCCCGTTAACGATGCTTCTTCAATACACGCCGCGCCGGAGACTCCAGCGCAACCAGTGGACGACAAAAAATCAAGTAGCGGGCAAGCTGGGGCTGAAAACTTGCGAGAATCAGTAGCGGCATACCCTAGCCGTGACGATACGGCGGATACCTTCGTTGTGCTCCCGGCTCCTCCACCCGCCGCAGCAACGACAATAACCCCGGACGAAGAGGCGCAGAGATCCCACGCACTAGCACAACCAACTCCTGCTGAATGGATACCTTCACCGCTTACAAAATGGCTCGACGCAGTAACAGGTGATAATAAGCTACACCAGAGTCAATTGGAAAGATGGCAAACCTTCGAAGCCAACCAGTGGCCAGAACCCGAAGATATAAAAGTAAGCGACTATGATAGTAGAGGGGGTCGAGGACAAGTTCGCGAGGCGATGCAATCAGAACAAAGGCAAAACGAATCAGAACTAGAAAGAGCCTTCGAAAGGCACTGGTATTCTGAGCTCGACCATTTGATAAGCCTTGGCTTGCACCGACTACTTGCCCTTCGGCATATAATACTTACGCGATAAAACAGATGCTAGCGAACATCACTCATGCGGACAGCAGCCTTATAGGTTGAACACTTAAACGACTCTGCGACGCAAGACTTGAAGTATGCAAGGTAGGTCAACGAACGAGCGCCCTTAGTTAGCTTACTCAGAGGCGCCTTCTTTTTCGTCAACCGAGCAGTTTTAAATCTCCTAAAAAACTCGAACCATCGTCAATTCCTAAATTAAGGGCTTCTTCCTCCCTCAAAAGATATCGTCGATTGGAAGATTGCTCGTTTCTTCGTCGATTTCTTTCAGCAATTCTCGATTTATTTTAACTTCGTACTTCTTCGATAAATACCCGACGAGTTGTTGATACATGTCGGAAACTATCTCGCTTTGAAGTTCAATCTCGCATTTTTTCTCGTCTTTCGGATCGATTTTCTTTGGAGCGATTATTTCCTTTAACTGATAAACGACGATAACGCCTTTTATTTCTTTTGAATTCGCGACGGTTTTTTCCAAAGAGAAAGCGTCTTCGTAGATTTCTTTGATAATATCTTTGAATTTTGCGTTCTTTTCGTCTTGCAAGCCGCCGCGGCGGTCGAACGCCTGAGTCGTTCCGACTGCAAATCCGCCTTTTACGGCTGATTTTTCAAGACTCTCGCCTTCCTTCGCTTTAGCGATTAGATTCGCCGCCGTTTCTTGCGCTTTTTCGCGTTGTTTGCGAGCGATCCATTCTTTTTCAACTTTTTCTATTGATTTTTCAAAGTCTACGACGTGTTTCGGAATTATCGCGTCTACGTGGGCTAACCAATAGACTTTGTTTTTATTCGCGTCTAGAGCCTCTGAAAACGAGCTGTCGGTTCCTTCGTCGATTGAAAACGCGACCGCTAAAACGTCGTCTTTGTACGGAAGATTTATCGCT
This sequence comes from Holosporaceae bacterium, assembly GCA_031262635.1. Classification (GTDB taxonomy): domain Bacteria; phylum Pseudomonadota; class Alphaproteobacteria; order UBA3830; family UBA3830; genus JAIRMQ01. The sequence goes on along the minus strand of JAISHN010000004.1, from coordinate 4,701 downwards.
GATTTCGATTTTGCGTTTCCGCCGTCGGCGTCTACGTCTTCGATCTCAATGACTTCTAAGTTAAACTTTTTCGCAACTTCCGCCGCGTCGTCGCCCGCCATTAACGCGTCCTCGATCTGGCGAGTTAGCTCGTTAATTTCGCTCTGCAATTTTTCTTGCTTTAAATTGGCCGCGATCTCTTTCTTCATCTCGTCGTAAGATCGATCTTCTCTTTCCGGCGAGCGATCGTATGTTTCTCTTATTTCTTCTTCGGAAATTTGTACGTTCGCCTCGACGATCGATTCTTGCAGCGTCAAGATTCTAAAACGGCGAGTTTCAGGCGCGGAGAACAGATCGGGATTTTCGGAATGAAAATTTTCCAAAGCTTCTTTCGTCGGCTTCTCGCTAATTTTAAAAGACGACGGTTTTAGCTCGACAATCGATAAGGTTCTTTTTTCGAGACTGGCTTGCGTAAACAAATCCTGCTCGGCGGCCGTGGAAATATAAAGAAACGGAGCCTTCATTAGAGCGTTTTCCACGTCCTTTCTGCACGACTCCAAAAACATAACTTCCGGCACTTGAATCTTTTGCAGGAATCCTCGAAGCAGACCGGCGTTAAATCTTCCGTTTTTATCGCGGAACATATTCATTCCGGCGACGTATCTTTTCATGGTTTCGTCGGAAACGGTTATTCCATATTCTCCCGCCGCTTGATCGACTATGTTTTCCCAAATCAATTGGTGCAATATCGCTATCGTCGCTTCTTTTTCGTTGAAATCTTTCGCTCGTCCCCTTAACAACCCAAGTCTTCGAGCTTTTTCGTTTTTAAAATCGATTGGACTTATTTTTGCGTTTCCAATTTTTACGACGTAATCTTTGCCGGTAAACCTGCGTATAACGTCTGAAATTCCAAAAAACAGAACGAAAGTCAGAGCCAAAACGGTCAGAAAAGCTTTAACGACTATCGATTTCGAATGTTTTCTAATTAATTCCAACATAACTTCTTTCCTATAAACGACGCGTCGTTATATTATTAGCGGTTGAGTTCGCGAGCAACCCGCATAGAGGAGTTTTTTTATGAAAATTATCGTCGCAAATTGGAAGATGAACGGAACCGTCGCTTTTGCCGATCGTTTTATAGAAGAAATAAACCTCGTCGACTCAAAAAATCTTGCGGTAGTTTGCCCTCCGGCCGCCTTAATCGGGAGATTCCGCGATTTTCGATATAAAATCGGAGCGCAGAATTGTTTTAGCGAGAACGAAGGGGCTTTCACCGGAGAAAATAGTCCGAAGCTGCTGAAAGAAATCGGCTGCGAATACGTTATCGTAGGCCATTCGGAAAGACGAGCGATATTCGGGGAAACGGACGAGTCGGTCTTTAAAAAATGGAAAGCCGCGATCGAGAATCGACTGACTCCCATAGTTTGTGTCGGAGAAAAAGCTAACGAACGCGAAAACTGGCGGGAAATACTCTCCGGCCAATTGAAACTTTTTTTGAACGAAACGTTAAGCGAAACTATTTTCGCTTACGAGCCGGTCTGGAGCATTGGAACCGGCGTTATTCCGACAAAAGAATCAATCGAAACCGTTTTTGAATTTCTCAAAGAACTTCTTGGAAACCAAACTCGCTTGTTGTACGGCGGATCGGTAAATTCTCAAAACGCGGAGCAAATACTGAACTGTAAAAACGTCTCCGGCCTTCTCATCGGCGGAGCTAGTCTAAAGATCGACGAGTTTAAGAAAATTATGGAAATGAAACGCTGACGCTTTTTCCCTTTTCTCGTCATCCTTGCGAGCGCAGCGAAGCGAGGATCCAGAAAACGCTGATGTTTCATTGGATTCTCGGCCTTACAGGCCAAGGATGACAGAAGGAAAGTCTCCCTCTCTCCTTGCGGGAGACGACCGGCGCGAGGGAGATATTATGTTGTTTTCCATTGAAAGCGATCTAATCGGGAAATGACTGTCGCCTCCCCTACTACGCTCTTTCATACTTCGCGATCGAATATTTCTCGTTTTTAAAAAGAACGCGACGCGAGAACTTATTAAAATAAGACGCGTCGATAAATTTATCCGCGGCGCGGTTTTTTTGTACTTGCGTTATTAAAGCGTAGTCGACGAGATCGTTCTTTAAGGCGTGATCATACAACTTCGCTCCGCCGATTATCCATAGATCGTCGTATTCCGCTATCGTCTTCTCCAACGATCGAAAAATTTTTACTCCGTCGACGCATTCAAGACTTTCCGAAACTACGCAATTAATTCTCCCTTCCAACGGCTGCGGAAGAGAAAAAAACGTATTTTTCCCCATAACTACGACGCCGTTTATTGTTTTCTTGCGGAATAATTTTCGATCTTCTGAGAAACTCCATGGAACCTTTCCGTTTTTAGAAATCCCCCAATCGGAGTCTACTATTGCGATTAGTTTGATCATAACCGTAAATATCGATTTACTTCCCCAAAACGGACGCTAAAAATTCGCGTCTCAAATCGCCTTTTAGTTCGCCGGAAAAATACCGCGTGACAAACTTCGCGCCTTGTTTTTTTACTCCCCGATGGGATATGCAAAAATGCTCGCCTTCGACATACGCGCCTACGCCTTTTGGCTTCAAAAGCGACTCTAGAGCTCTGACGATCTCAATAGTCATTCGCTCTTGCAGTTGCAGTCGACGAGCGAAGCAATCGACGATCCGCGCGAGTTTGCTCGCTCCGATGATTCTTCCGTCGTTAGGTATGTACCCAATGCTCGCGAAGCCGACGATTGGGGAAATATGATGCTCGCAATGCGATTCGAACGGAATATTTTTCAAAATTATTAGATCGTTCATTTCCGATTTATAGAAAGCGTCGTCGGCGACTTTTGACGCTTCCTCGCGATAACCATGAAAAAATTCTTCGTAAGACTTCGCCACGCGTTTCGACGTTTTTTCCGCCTCTTCGTCGCTGGGATCGATTTCTTTTATAATCGCTTGAATATGTTTTTCTATTTCCATTACAATTCTTATATCCCTTACAAAATAAATCTCGAAAGATCCTTATGCGCCGCCAGCTCCCCTACCCTTTCCTCGACGTATTTTGCGTCGATTACCGCGGTTTCGCCGGATTTTTTATCCGCGGAAAAGCTGATTTCCTCCAGCAGCTTCTCGATTATCGTATGCAGACGACGAGCGCCGATATTCTCGACGTTTCTGTTGACGATCGCCGCCAATTCCGCGATTTTTCTTATTCCGTTCTCCTGGAAATCCAAATCCACGCTCTCGACTTCTAAAAGCGCGCGATACTGCTTAGTCAAGCTGCCGTCGGTTTCCTTCAGAATTCTGTAAAAATCCTCCTCCGTGAGATTCGCAAGCTCGACGCGAATCGGCAGACGGCCTTGAAGCTCCGGCAGCAAATCCGACGGCTTGGAAACGTGAAAAGCTCCCGACGCGATGAAAAGGATATAGTCGGTTTTCACCGATCCGTATTTTGTCGAAACCGAGCATCCTTCTATCAGCGGCAGAAGATCCCTCTGCACCCCTTCCCTACTCACGTCCGCTCCAGACGCGTTTTTCGCGCAAATTTTGTCTATCTCGTCGATAAAAACAATGCCGTTCTGCTCGACGGCAAATATCGCCTCGCGGACGATTTTTTCGTGATCTATGAGCTTTTCGCTTTCTTCGCTGGCGATCAGTCTTCGCGCGTCTTTTACGGCGATTCTACGCGGCTTCGTTTTATTAATTCCAAGAGCGTTGTTCATAATTTCCGAAAGATTCAGCATTCCGATTTGAGCGCCTGGCATGCCTGGAATGTCGAAGGACTTCGCTCCGCCGCCAAGGTCGGTTACGTTTACTTCTATTTCCTTATCTTCCAACTCGCCGGAATCCAGCATTTTTTTAAATTTATCGCGAGTTTCTTGTCCGGCGTTTTCCCCGACCAACGCGTCGATAATTCTTTCCTCGGTCTTTCGTTTAGCATCCTCTTTAACCGACTGACGATGCCTTTCCTTTGTTTCCGAAACGGACATTTCCACCAGATCGCGGACGATCTGCTCTACGTCGCGGCCGACGTAGCCGACTTCGGTAAATTTTGTCGCCTCGACTTTTATGAACGGAGCGTCGGCAAGTTTCGCGAGTCTTCTGGCGATCTCGGTTTTTCCGACTCCAGTCGGTCCCATCATGAGGATATTCTTCGGTAGAATTTCTTCTTTTAAAGGACTCGGCACTCGCTGTCGCCGCCAGCGATTCCGCAACGCGATCGCTACGGCTCTCTTAGCCTTGTCGTGCCCTATGATAAACCGATCCAACTCGGAAACAATCTCGCTCGGAGTCAACGAAGTCATATTATCGCCTCGATTAGTTTAAAGCCTGAATATTACTACTTCAAACTCGTTTTTGATACTAGAATTTTAGCAAAGAACTGATTTATAGCGAGAATAATGAATCATAGGATTAGTTTATTGATAAAATATCAAGTATTTCCGTCATACTTGCGAACGACGGCAAAACTTGACGCAAATCTTATCGCTAAAGAGCGCTCTCGTTTATTGCAAACCCGCCTAAAGGAGTTAGAAACCGCATTATGGTTGAAGGGAATAATGAATTACTAGCTTGTTGTAGTCGACTTTCTTTTTTTTTACGTCATTGCGAGAAGCGAAGCTCGAAGCGCGCCAGAAATGCGGAGAAACCAGTATAAATTCTGGATCGCCGCGTCGGACTGCGTCCTCCTCGCGATGACGTAAAAAGGCGT
>JAISHN010000002.1 GCA_031262635.1 Holosporaceae bacterium | reverse complement strand
CTTCTTTTAATAAAATGAAGTTTTTCAGACGATTAGCTTCCCGCTTCTGCAAATCCGCCTCCTCTTTCTTGGCCTTCCTTCACTTCTTCGGAACTCTCATATGCCTAAAATAATTTTCCCAACACAGCCCAATCCGTTATTATTTCTAGATAGATAAAAATAACTTATTTATTTTTTATAAAATTCTATATAGAGTGCTAGAGACGTCGTTAGCTTGAGAGTTTTTCTTGCGAGGGTGTTTTTCATAGTGGTTTTTGTGGTTTTTATCGTTTAGAATAGCGTCAGTTGACGGCGTCACTGGATTTTAGACATGAGCGATAATAAATCTGCGGATATTTCCGAGATAACCCCCTATAATTTTTCAATCGTAGAAAAAAAATGGCAAGATTTTTGGGCGAAGAACGACTCGTTTCGCTCCGTTTTAGATTCGTCTAAGAAAAAGTACTACGTCCTTGAAATGTTCATGTATCCGTCTGGAAAAGCTCACATTGGACACGTTCGAAACTATACTATCGGCGACGTCGTAGCTCGTTATAAGCGAGCTTGCGGCTATTCGGTTCTGCATCCGACCGGATGGGACGCGTTCGGACTGCCGGCGGAAAACGCCGCGTTAAAGCAAGGCGGCCATCCGAAGGATTGGACTTACAAAAACATCGGCGTGATGAAAAAACAACTGCAGTCCCTCGGTTTTTCCTACGACTGGAATAGAGAATTCGCGACATGCGACGAGAAATACTATGGTTTCCAACAGAAGATTTTCTTAGCTTTCTATAAAAAAGGCCTCGTATATAGAAAAAAATCCGAGGTTAACTGGGATCCGGTCGATAATTGCGTGCTGGCGAACGAACAAGTTATCGACGGCCGAGGCTGGCGGTCTGGAGCGCTTGTGGAAAAAAAATCGCTCTATCAATGGTTCGTAAAAATCACGGATTTCGCCGAAGAGCTGCTGAGCGAGCTGGACAATCTTAGCGGCTGGCCGGAAAAGGTCAAAACTATGCAGCGGAATTGGATTGGAAAATCCGAAGGCTGTTCAATTAAATTCAAAACGAATATCGGCGAGGAAATAGTCGTATTTTCGACTCGTCCAGACACGATTTTCGGAGCGACTTTCCTTGCGATCTCGCCGGATCATCCTTTAGCGATAAAACTAGCGGCGACGAATGCAAAAATAAAAGCGTTTATCGAGAATTTTAAAAGAGGCTCCGTTGCGAAGGAATTTCTCGATAAGCAAGAGAAATTAGGAATAGATACGAGCGTTGCCGTCGATCATCCGTTTTTAGATAAAAAGCTTCCGGTTTACGTCGCGAATTTCGTTTTGATGAATTACGGAACTGGCGCGATTTTTGGAACTCCGGCTCACGACGAACGCGATTACGAATTTGCAAAAAAATACGGACTGCCGATAAAACGCGTCGTTTCTTCTTCGAACGACGAAGACGAACCGCCGTATTCAGGCGACGGAGTTCTAATTGATTCGGATTTTTTGAATGGATTAACCGTCGTCGAAGCAAAAAAAGCCGCTATCCAAAAATTATGCGAGATCGGCGTTGGAAAACGCGAAACATTTTTTAGGCTTAGAGATTGGGGCGTTTCGCGGCAACGCTATTGGGGATGTCCTATTCCGATGGTTCATTGCGAAAAATGCGGAATCGTTCCGTTGGAGGAAAAAGACCTACCGGTTTTGCTACCCTATGACGTAACGTTTTCCGAAGCCGGAAATCCGTTGGACAAACATCCAACGTGGAAATGCGTGAAATGTCCGCGTTGCGGCGAGAAAGCGACTCGCGAGACGGATACTCTCGACACGTTTTTTGATTCGTCCTGGTATTTCCTGCGATTTTGCGTCAACGATACAAACGACGGCGATCTTCTAAAAAAAGAAGACGTTTCGCATTGGATGAAGGTTGATCAATACATCGGCGGAGTCGAGCATGCGATCTTGCACCTTCTATACGCAAGATTTTTTACAAAGGCTCTCGCGGAATGCGGTTTGGCGAACGTTCGCGAGCCGTTCGAGAATTTATTCACGCAAGGAATGGTTTGCGCGGAAACTTATCGCAATGAAAACGGCGATTGGCTATTTCCAAGCGAAGTTCGCAAAAATTCCAACGGCGAATACGAAGTCGTCGCGACGGGCGAGAAAGTCGTCGTCGGCCGTTTTGAAAAAATGAGCAAATCGAAAAAGAACGTCGTCGACCCTGATGAAATCGTGAAAAATTACGGAGCCGACGCGCTGCGTTTATTCGTCGTGTCCGACACTCCGCCTGAAAAGGATTTTCCATGGACGGACGAAGGACTTGAAGGCTGCTGGCGGTTTATCAATCGCGTCTGGCGTTTGTTCGTCTACGCAAAATCAAAGGGAGTTTGCTCCGACGAAGCGTCTAAAAATATAAACGTCGGCGAACTCGACGAAGACGTTCGAAAATTATACAAAGATTTTCACAGAACAATAAAAAACTCGACGGATTCGCTAGAAGAAAGAGCTATGAACAAAGTCGTCGCGCATATTCGAGACGGAGTAAACTCAATTTACGCGCTTCTTGAAAAAATCGAGGCTAATAAGCCGGTCTTTTCGGCGATTATCAGAGATTTGATAAAGCTAACGGCTCCAATCGCCCCGCATCTTTGCGAAGAAGCTTGGAGTTTGCTGGGATTTGACGGGCTGGTTTCAGACGGTCGGTGGCCGACGTATAGAAAAGAATACTTAGAAGTTTCGACGATTAATCTGCCGATTCAGGTCAACGGAAAACTCCGCGGAACAGTCGAAGTAAACATCGACGACGGCGAAGACGTTATTTTCGAAAAGGCTCTGCAGATTCAATCGGCGCAAAACTTCATTTCCGGCAAGCCGATTAAGAAGAAAATTTTTGTAAAAGGAAGAGTGATAAACTTTGTCGTGTAAAATAGAGTTAAAAGCAGTCGTTTTCTTACTCTGCGTCGGTTGTTCCGTAAAACCGCTGTACGACGACTATAAGGTCGAGGGCTGCTCTAGCTGCGCGGGGTCGCGTGGAAATCCAAATATAGAAGTCGACGTAATTTCCGAGCGAAGCGGGCAAGAATTGCGAGGATTTATCCAGGATTCTTTAAGAGACCTCGATTTTGCCGGTCGGAAATATCGTCTAAAAATCGAATTAACTTACGTTGAAAAACCCTTCGCCTACGCGACCGACGGAACCGCGAAACGAATTCGCTCGACATATTCCGCGGACGTAGTTTTGAAAGACGAAAAAGGCGCGGTCGTTTTCCAGCGAACCGTTTCCGTATCGTTCGGAAGCAACGTCGCAAACGCGCAGGGAGAAGTAATCCTTTCTTTGTACGGCCGCAATAACAAAGCCGCGTTGAGAGAGCTGGCTGAGAGAATCGTCGAAAGCGTAAAGGTGTTCATGACGCATGAAAGCGGAATTTAAAAATATAACTCCGAGCCATATAAACGCCGGTTCGGTTTTTTATCTGTACGGAAACTACAAAAAGACGTTCGAAGCGTTTTGCGAATACGTGCAAGACGAATTGCGAAAAAAATCCTACGAAGTAACGCGGTATTTTTGCTCCGTTTCCGAAAGCTTGAAAATCATAAACGGACAATGCGACCTATTCGCAACCGGCCTTGATTGCTTTCACATAAGAAACGTCGAAGACAGCCATTTAGAAAGCGTCGAGAAGTTTTTCAATGAAAAAAATCGCGTTTTTATATTGGAGAGCGGAAATTATTTAAAATGCAAAAAAATTACCGATTACTTCATAAACGCCGGAAATGCGACGGCGATCGCGTCTTTTAACAACGAGCTAACGCTGCGATCTTTCGCGGCGATGTTTTTTCCAAACGCTCCTCGCGCCGTCCGCGAGGAAATAGTGAAAATCCTATTGGACTCCGACGAAGAGCCGCTTTCAGTATTTAAAAAAATTGCGCTTCTGCTTGACGGCGACGCTCTCGACGACTTAAAAAATTACTCCGCGCATAAACGATCGTTTTTGAACGGACTTGATATAATTCCGCTTATCAGATTATTACTCCAAACCGCCGTAAAAAATCGAATCGCGAAACCTTCGAATTTTTTAAAAATAGACGTATCTAATAAAAACACGATCCGCAATTTGATAAAAGCCGAGCTAAACCAAAAATTCGGACGAGAATTAAGCAAAGGCTACGTCTACGGCGGAATAAATCAAGAATTCGGATAAAGCAAAGAAGACTCGACTCGTCTTCTCGTCGTCTTCGCTACGCTCGCAAGAATAACGGCAAAGCGCAGGGCATTGATTCGGCCTTATCGCGCATTCTCGTTAGACTTCTAGCGGCGATTCCCTTATACTTCCGCGAAGTTTGACTCTGGAGCGGGGTATTGCCTGGGATAAGGAGCGTCTTCTTGTCCGCAAGGTTCCAGCGACCCTCTTCTTCCGCAGGAAGCTAGAGACAGACAAACAAAGCAGAATAAAAGGGCTTTTTTCATGTCGTTTTCTCAATCTAACCGCGGAAAATATATAAGATGTTTGGCCTTATCGGTAGCTTTTATTTTCGGCAACTTAGTCGGCTACGCGTCTAAGCCGAAAGCGGAGCGTATTGAAGAAGATTTTCCTTTCGTCCAAGACCCTGGATATATTCCAGGCGGAGAATCATTCGACTATGAAATAGAAAACGAGAATGGGGAAAAATTTAAAATTAAAGATCTAAAAGGAAACGTCGTCATAATCGCGCTTTTCACAACGTGGTGTTCAAATTGTCCGAGCGTTCTTCAAGATTTCGATTTTCTGGTCGAAAAACTACAAAAAACAAAGAACGTTAAAATAATCGCTTTGAATATCGGCGACGAGTCGATAAACGCGCTTAAAATCTACTACAAATCTCGCAACGTCCAATTATTGGACGCATATCGCTCAGTATCTCCCGAGATAATGCGAGGCGGAGTCGTTCGCGGCGTTCCCGCTTGCTTAGTCTTCGATAAAAACGGAAGTCCCGTTTGGGGATATCTAGGCGCGGCGAATTATAATTCGCCTAAATTCGTTAATTTCATAAAAAATCTAGCGGAGAAAAAATCATGACGACGTGGATGGGAACGACGATTCTTTCGGTTAGAAAAGGCGATCAGGTAGTAATCGCCGGAGACGGACAGGTTACGATGGGGAATACGATCGTAAAAGCGAACGCTCGCAAAGTCAGATTTCTCGCGTCCGGCGACGTTCTCGTCGGATTCGCCGGAGCGACCGCCGACGCTTTTACTTTATTCGAAAGATTGGAATCAAAATTGGATCAATACCCGGGACAATTGCAAAGAGCGTGCGTCGAATTGGCGAAAGATTGGAGAACGGACAAATATCTCAGAAAATTAGAAGCAATGATGGCCGTCGTCGATAAAAACGTCTCGCTAGTTCTTACGGGAGTCGGCGACGTATTGGAACCGCAGGATGGAATTATCGGCATAGGATCCGGCGGAAACTTTGCCCTCGCCGCCGCTAGGGCTTTGATAGATCAGGATCTTTCAGCGGAGGAAATCGCTAGAAGATCAATGAAAATCGCCGGCGATTTGTGCATATACACTAACTGCTCTATTATCCTAGAGAAAATTGCGATTTAGTCCGCTTAATGGAAACAAGCTTTCTACGGCCAATCAACGCCGCCTTTGGAAAGCGGATTACATCTTAGCAGTCTGAAAATCGTCTTAAAAACGCCGATAAAAACTCCGCGAGATTTTATCGCCAATATCGCGTATTCCGAACATGTCGGGTAAAATTTGCATCGCGGTCTTAGATAAGGCGATATTGTTTTTTGGTACGCGCGAATTGAAAGAATCAAAAACTTCCGCATTTTTTTATTTTATCATTTAAAAAACGCGCGGCGGAAGCGGTTTCTTTTAACAAAACGTCCCATTTTACATTGAAAGCGGATTTTTTCGCTATCATAACGTAGTCTACGCCCGCTAATCCGGCTTCGTCGAAAACAATATCGGCGGCGGCTCGCATTCTTCTTTTGCATCGATTTCTAACGACCGCGTTTCCGACTCTTTTAGACGCGGTAAAGCCGACTCTGTAAGTTTCAAGCCCATTCAAACCGCAACAAACGACTAACGAGCTTGTTCGAAAATAAAAACCAGACTTTGAAACTTTTACAAAATCTCTTCTTTTTTTGATTCTGAATTCTTTTTTCAACGGAAACTATGCGGACAAACGAAGGCGCCCTTTTGCTCTTCTCGCTTTTAAGACATGACCGCCGGCGGCTGTTCTGGATCTAAAGCCGTGTCTGCGTTTGCGAATTAGTTTGCTTGGATTGTAAGTAGGCTTAGCCATATTTCCCTCCGCCGTTCAAATATTGCCTGCGTTTTATATTGATAACGTCGAAAAAAGTCAAGCGATTTAGCTGTGTTAGGAAAAATTTTGTTCGTCGTTCCTTTCCGTCATCCTGAGCGAAGCGAAGGATCCAGACGAAAAAGCGTATGGATCCTTCGGCCTGCGGCCTCGAGGATGACGGAGAAGGAAGAAGCTTCGCGAATTCACGCGCCTAGCAACGACTTATTGCGGAGTATAAACCTCTTGTTTCAACAAAAATAGCCTCATACTGCTCATCACATTTTTCCTAACAGAACCTGGTATAGATTAAATTTATAGAAGACGAGGAGTTTTATGGACAGATGAGCATTTCAAACCCGCCTAAAGGATTAGAAACCGCATTATGGTCGAAGGGAATTATGAATTACTAGCTTGTTGTAGTCGACTTTCTTTTTTTACGTCATTGCGAGAAGCGAAGCTCGAAGCGCGCCAGAAATGCGGAGAAACCAGTATAAATTCTGGATCGCCGCGTCGGACTGCGTCCTCCTCGCGATGACGTAAAAAGGCGT
>JAISHN010000107.1 GCA_031262635.1 Holosporaceae bacterium | reverse complement strand
TCTATTAAACAGAATAGTTCTATGATATCTTTTTTCATGGCTAAAGTCCTCGTGTAAATCTTTGACGCTTTAGCCGCTTTTCATTGATATCTCAAGCCTTTTAATCCATTATTGGGGTTACAAGTTATAGGGAACACTAGCGTCAAGCTCGCGGCAAGAACTCATAAGGGCTCATACTCATTCGCCCTTACAATATGAAGGTAAAGCGCGCTTCTTCTAAGACGCGGCGTAGCCGCAACTAGCCGGCTTATATAATTTGATTATTTATATACTTTTTATTAAAATTAATTGATATATACTGGCTTTTATTAATTCAAAGGACAAGCAAAAGTGATAAATCCCTTCGAAAACGAATCCTTTTTTGGAATAAAAAGTCTGGATTTATTCCAGTTTGCCGTTCTAAATCCTCAAATAGCGATGCTTTCGTATCTCAAGGTTGGACAAAAAATGGCGTCGCAGCCGAAGAAGATAGAAGAAGCTCAACAGGACTTGCTAAATCGGCTATGCGAACTGCAAAAATCGTTCGTAAAAGAGTTATGCGAAAACGACGACGATTGCGTCGATATGAAATACAATTCTAAAAATCAGAAATTTGAAAAAGACGCGTTCGCCGACAATCCTATGATGATTTTCTCGCGGAAATTTCATGAAACCGTGTCCCAGTGGATGCTCGACACGCTCGATAAAATCGACGGCATGGATCCTTTTTTAGCTAACAGCGCTCGTTTTTTCATGAAGCAGTACATCGATTTGATGTCGCCTGATAATTTTCCGTTCTTAAATCCGACGGTTCTTAAAGAAACGTTCGAAGCGGGAGGCGAGAATTTCAAAAAAGGGTTGGAACTGCTTTTGAAGGACATAAAAAACGGGCATATCAACACAAACGACCGCGAACATTTTAAGATCGGCAGAGATATCGCGACGACTCCTGGGAAGGTAATTTTTCAGAACGACCTGATCGAGTTAATCCAATATTCGTCCTCGACTCCTAAAGTTTTCGCGAAACCTATTCTTTTTATCCCGCCGTGGATCAATAAATTTTACATTCTTGATCTAAAGCCGGAATCTTCGTTCGTAAAATGGCTTGTCGACAAGGGGTTCGCGGTTTTTATGATCTCCTGGGTCAATCCCGACAAAAGATATAAAGACAAAGGCTTCGAAGACTATATGTCCGAAGGGCTGATTGCCGCTCTCGATAAAATTTACGACGCGACTAAGGCGAAGGCCGTTCACACGGTGGGATATTGCGTCGGCGGGACGCTGATTTCCAGTCTGTTGGCGTATTTGGCTCATCCTCTTTGCAAAAGGCGGCCAAAAATAGCGATCGAATCCGCGACGCTGCTAACGACTCTGCTGGATTTCGAACGCGCCGGAGACATGGCGATATTTATGGCGGAAAACTATCTAGAGGCGATCGAAGCTCAGATGGGTGAAAAGGGAATTCTGGACGGAAGCGTGTTGTACAACACTTTTAGCGCTCTCAAAGCCAAGGACATGATCTGGCGATACTTTGTAAACAGCTACATGCTCGGCAAAAAGCCCGGTCCGCACGAGATACTATATTGGAATTCCGATCCGACGAATTTAACCAAGGCCATGCAAACGTTTCTGGCGCAGGATTTATACAGAGACAACCTATTGAAAACAGGGACGTTAAAAGTATTCGGCGTTCCGATAAATCTAAAGCTAGTTAAAACGCCGCTTTATATGATTTCCATGAAAAAAGATCACCTCGTGCCGTGGCGAGCGACGTTCGACGGCATGAAACTGTTTGACGGAGCAATACGCTTTGTCTTGGGAGGCTCGGGACACGTCGCCGGAGCGATCAATCATCCGTCCAAAAACAAATACTGCTATTGGACTAACGAAAAGCGTATCGACGACGCGCAGAAATGGTTTGAAACCGCCGCGGAAATCGCCGGCTCCTGGTGGAACGATTGGTTTAAATGGATTAAACCCATGGCCGGCCAGTCGGTCGATCCGTTTAAAATCGGCGATTTCATCCGCGACGCCCCGGGGATTTACGTCAACAACGAAACGCCGGAGAGGCTTGAGTCGTAGTTTTGGAAATATTCTTTAGAAACCCGCCTAAAGAGGATTAGAAACCGCATTATGGTTGAAGGGAATGATGAATTACTAGCTTGTTGTAGTCGACTTTCTTTTTTTTCCGTCATTGCGAAAAGCGAAGCTCGAAGCAATCTAGAAATGCGGAGAAACCAGTATAAAATTCTGGATTGCCGCGTCGGACTTTGTCCTCCTCGCGATGACGTAAAAAGGCGTTTTAGGATAACGAAAATATTTGATATCTCTGCTCTAAATCGATTCTTTTAATCCTTTAGGCGGGTTAGGACGACGAGAGAACGACGACATTTCATCTTTGTCGTCGACCCAGCATGTAGGGGCGAATAATATTCGCCCTTGTTAGACCGCGCCGCGGTTTTTTAAGGTCGACCATTCGTCGTCTCTTCGTCATCCTTGAGCGAAGCGAAGGCGTCAGACGACGAATACGGAACAAAATCAAGAATCCTTCCAAAAAAGCGGCTTTTGGTGTAATTTCCACGCTTATGAACAGAAAAAATGAAAAAGGTCGCGACGCGATGTGGATATGCGGAAAACAAGCCGTGAAAGCCGCGTTGCAAAATCCAAAAAGAGAGATTTTGAGATTGATCGTTCTCGAATCTTGCAAAGATTTTCAAAATGAAAAGATAAAAGCGGAAATCGTCGATAAAAACTTCTTTAATTCGATTTTCGGAAGAGACGCGGTTCATCAAGGATGCGCGGTTTTCGTAAAGAAATTTAGAGAATTGTTTATCGAAGACCTATTGAAAGACGAGTCCGACGAGCGACCGTTTGTTTTTTTGGATCAAGTAAGCGATCCGCAAAACGTCGGAAGCATTTTGAGAGCGGCGGCGGTTTTTGGGGCGCGAGCCGTAGTGACGACCGAAAATAATAGTCCCGAGCTTACGCCGTCCGTCGTAAAAGCCGCGTCCGGCGCCGTCGAGTTTGTTCCGTTGATTCGCGTCGTAAATTTAGTCCGCGCTTTGAACGACCTAAAAGAACGCGGGTTTTGGCGGGTTGGACTTGACGAAAGAGCGGATAAAACCCTCGCCGAAACGCCGCTGAATGGAAAATTTGCGTTCGTCGTCGGAAGCGAAGGCGGCGGTATGAGAAGATTGACTCGCGAGTCTTGCGATTTTCTCGTAAAACTACCGTGTAGCGATAATTTTTCAACGCTAAACGCGGCGCAAGCGGCGACCGTCGCGTTATACGAGATATTGAGGCAGAAAAAGGGATAGATTTTACGGCGCTAAATAATTAGGGAGAAGAAAATGCAATATTTTTATCCGCTGTTCGCATATATTTTAGGATCGATCCCATTCGGACTGATTCTTTCAAAAGCGTTCGGCGACGGAAAAATAAGGCAAAGAGGTTCTAAAAACATCGGAGCCACTAACGCTTTTAGAACGCAGGGAAAAGCTATCGGCGCTCTAACGCTGGCTCTGGATTTTTTAAAAGGATTCGCCGCGTGTTATTTTCTTAAAACCGATTCGGAAATCATAAACTTAGCGACTCTAGCGGCGCCGGTAGTCGGGCACGTTTTTCCAATTTGGTTAAGATTCAGAGGCGGAAAAGGAGTCGCGACTTATCTAGGAGTTTTGTGCGCTCTTAGTCCGTTCGTCTTTGGCGGAACCGCGGTTGTTTGGGTATCGATGTTTCTTATAACGAAAATCTCCGCCGTCGCCGGACTTCTAAGCGTCGCGATGAGTCTTGTGATCTTCGCATATACTCGCAACGCCTTGTGTTTGCCTTTTGCAAATCAATTGCTCATCTTAATTGGATTGGTTCTTTTGATCATCGTAAAACATAGCGATAATATAAAGCGGCTCGTTAAGGGGGAAGAGCGTTAGAGCGACGAAACGACTCTGTTTCCCGCATATTTACATTTAAATTTGAATTGCTAGAAAAAAGCAATATAATCTCGCTGCTAAGAGTTAGGAGTTAATTTATGGATATTAGACTGCCGTTCGATAAAGACGGAGGCAAAATCGCCGGAGCTGTCGCGGTAATCGCCATATTCCTCGGAAGCATAGGCCCAAATATGGGATGGCTTGGCTTTCTCATGGTCGTCGGATGTCTAGCGTTTTTCAGAGACCCCGAAAGAGTTCATCCTTCGAGAGAGTCCGCGGTCGTGAGTCCGGCGGACGGGATCGTTTTAAAAATATCGCAATGCGAGCCTCCCGCGGAGTTAGGCCTTGAAGGCGAATGGAAAAAAATCAGCATTTTTATGAGCATTTTTAACGTGCACGTAAATAGATCCCCGATTGCGGGCGTTGTAGAAAGAATGCTCTACGTTCCAGGCAGATTTTTTAACGTAACTCTCGATAAAGCGAACGAATACAACGAGCGACGAGCGACTTTTATGAGGACTTCAAACGGAACTCAAGTGGCTTTCGTTCAAATAGCCGGCCTTCTAGCGAGAAGAATCAGATGCGACGTTGTCGAAGGCCAATCGCTAGAACTCGGCGAACGCGTCGGGATAATAAGATTCGGCAGCAGAGTAGACGTTTATTTACCAATTAGCGCTATAGTATCGGTCGAAGAAGGGCAAGTGACCGTCGCCGGAGAGACAATTCTGGCCGATCTTGCGTAACGCGCGTAACTATGGGGCTGACTATGAGAAAAAAAGAAAATGAAACCGGAAATGAAGTAATCGTCGCTGAAAGAAAACTACCGGTTCCTTCCAAAGCGGCTTTGTTTCGTTTTTTCCCTGGAGTTATAACTATTTCCGCTTTTTGCGTTGGATTTAGCTCGATTAAGTTCGCCTTGTTTCATAGATGGGAGTTGGCGGCGTTATGTATTTTTGCCGCGGCGTTGTTGGACGCTCTCGACGGGAAAGTCGCAAGATTAATCGGACATTCTTCGCAGTTTGGAGCGCAGTTGGATTCTTTGTCGGATTTGGTTTGTTTCGGAGTCGCTCCATCCGTCGTTTTGTTTCTAAAATCCGCGTATTTACTCGACGGGGTAGGCTGGGCGGCCTGCATGTTTTTCACCGTCTGCTGCGCTCTAAGGCTTGCGAGATTCAACGCGGAAATGCTGCAATGCGAATCGCTTCCAAAATGGGAAAGAAAATATTTTAAAGGAATTCCCGCGCCCGCAGGAGCAATTCTTGCCCTCTTTCCTATGATCCTATTTTTCTGGACGGGAACTTACTCTTTCCTACATCCTAAGTTTGTTTTCTTATGCCTGGCCGCGGCTGGAGCGCTAATGGTCTGCTCAGTTAGGACTTTTTCCTCAAAGATGATAGAAGTAAACGCCGGCTCCGCTCCTATCGCTTTGCTAGCTTTGAGCCTTTTGGTCATTTGTCTGATCACCGATGTTTGGCTTACGCTGGTTGTCCTGGTAACGTTGTATCTGTTCTTGATTCCTTACGGAGCTTATAAATATTCTCAAAATAAAAAAGCCTTGGAACAAAGCCGCGGAGAATGAAAAGGTATATTTTTCTCCTGTTTTTGGGAACGTTGGGCGCATTTTTCTTCCAGCATCATTATAAAAAACATCGCGTCGCTCCTCCGCTCTATGTCGAGCTTTCCAAAGAAGATTTTGGGCCGTTCGACGAGGAAAAACGCCTGAGCGTCTTTGTCGGAATAGACTATATCCCGTACAGACTGATCGAATTATTTGAAGAGTTGACCGGAATAAAAGTCACGGTCGATATTTTTGATTCGTCGGAAATATTGGAAGCGAAGCTGCTGGCCGGCGGCTCAAAATACGATATCGTATTTCCGACGGCATGGCCGAATTTTGCCCGCCAACTCAAGACGGGCGTCTATCGGAAACTGAATAAAAAGCGCATAGACATGTCGATCTTTGATCAGGACATTTTAAAACGCCTCGCTGAAAATGATCCAGAAAATAACTACGCGGTTCCTTTTCAATTTGGAATTTCAGGAATAGGAATGGATGAAAAAGTCGTAGGCAGGCTAATCGACGACTTTCCGAAAAATACGCTCGCTTTAGTGTTCGATCCGGTCAATATTAAAAAACTTAGCAAGCATCGGGTTTCCTTATACGATTCTCCAGACGAAATATTTCCAGCGATCTTAGCTTACTTAGGGCTAAATCCCGAGAGCGAAAACGAAGAAGACATAATAAAAGCGGCGAAACACTTGAGAAAGATCAGACCGTACATTCTAAAATTCACGTCCTATGGATTTGAGGATCTCGCCTCCGGCAACGCCTGCGTTACGCTCGGAACGTCGGGCGACATACTAAAAGTCCGCGCAGACGGAAATAATCCGAATATAAAATTCTTTTACCCTAAAGAAGGAGCGTCGCTATGGGTAGACGTCGCGGCAATTCCCGCTAACGCAAAACATATCAATAATATATACGCGTTTTTTAAATTTCTGTTTCATCCGAAAGTTATAGCCGAGCTTACGAACGAAACTTCCCGAGCCAACGCCGTGACGAATGCGACTAAGTATGTCGACGATAAGTTAAGGAATAATCCCGACGTGTATCCAAGCGCGGAGATTCGCAAAAAATGCTATATAGAAAAGCCTCTTCCGCCTAATATAGAAGCGTTGAAAACAAGACTATTGACTAAAATCAAGGCGACGACAAATTAGCTTATGAAAAAAATCGCATTTTTTATCCTTATAACAGCCTGTTCTTCGTATGAAACTCCAGACTTGCCCGATTTAAACAAAGAATCTTTCTCCACCGACGAGATCCTTCAAAAAGAGAAAGAACTAAAGGAAAAAATCAGGCTTAACAAACTCAATACAAGCGACGCCAACGCTCTGTCGTTCGCTTCGTGAGTTATAGAAATCTTTTCTATAACTCAAAATTCGGCTATATTATGAGTTATAGAATAGAGGTCTATAGCTCATGAGCGTCGAATCAGCGAAATGGATATGGCAAAACAAAGACTGGCCTGATTTTAAATACGATCATTCAAAAATTGAAAAATTAGAAGACGCTTACCTATATAATGCCGGCGTTATCGGCGGTCTTTATGAATTTTTAAATCTAACGTCAAAGAAAGAAACGATTTGCGATTTATTTTCCAAAGAAGCGTTTTTAACTTCGAAAATTGAAGGGGAAACGCTTGATCGCGATAGCGTGCGATCGTCTATAGTAAAAAATATCCAAAAAGACGCGACTCTAGATCCTTATCTAAAAGAAAACAAAATAGCTTCCGTAATAGTCGAGGCGGCCGAGTCGTTTGCAGCTCCTCTTTCTCATAAAACGTTATGCAAATGGTACGAAACATTGGTTCGAGGTAGAAAAGATTTGATTAATCTTACCGGATATCGCGAGCATAAAGAAGCGATGCAAATAGTTTCCGGCATGGATCACAAACCTAAGGTTCACTATGAAGCTCCTCCGTCCAGCGTCGTTCCAAAAGAAATGGAGAGCTTTGTTCAGTGGTTTAATTCAAGCGAAAAAATTCTAACTCCGATCGTAAGAGCCGGAATCGCCCATTTGTGGTTCGCGTTAATTCATCCGTTTGAAGACTGCAACGGACGCATCGCTCGCATACTGGCTGAAAAAGCGCTTGCTCAGCATTTAGAATACTCGCCGGTTATCTCGCTATCAGTCGCTATTCAAAAAAATAGGAAAGGCTATTATGACGCGCTTGAAAAAAGCGATGAAAACCTAGATATAACGGAATGGTTGGAGTATTTTGCAAAAGCGGTCGCCGATTCTCAAAACTATGTAATAAACGCCGTTAGTTTCACAATTAAAAAAGCAAAATTCTACGATAGACGCAAGAATCTGATGAACGAACGTCAGTTAAAAGTCGTTGATACTATTTTGAAAAACGGGACGTTTGAATTTAAGGGCGGTCTTAGCGCTAAGAATTATATTTCTATAACAAAAGCCTCGAGAGCTACAGCTACTAGAGACTTACGGGATATGGTTTCTAAAGGTATTCTTATCCAAAGCGGAGAACTTCGTCATACTAGATACTATTTGAACGATGACGTCTAGACTTACAGTGCGCAACTTTTTTATCTTCGCGGATTTATACGACGGAGCTTGTAGGCGACGCGTTGATAATTCAGAATTTTTTTCAGCCGGCGTATGTTTTAATTCATTATTCAGGTGATTATGTTCCGTTAGGAACAATGTGTAGCATGGTATGAGGCTATTTTTGTTGAAACAAGAGGTTTATACTCCGCGATAAGTCATTGCTAGAAGCGCGAAGCCGCGAAGTTTCTTCCTTCTCCGTCATCCTTGAGCAAAGCGAAGGATCCATAGGCTTATTCATCGCATGGATTCTTCGCTACGCTCAGAATGACGTAGAAGAAAGAATACCTTCGCTTCGCTCTAGGATGACGAAAGGCGACGTAGAGGCGAATGATTAGTCGCCCCTACAAGAATCGCGTAGAAAAAATTCTTTAGTATCTAGGTTTTCGGAAATCTGGACGACCTCCGCCGGAGCCGAAGCGACGCGGGCCGCCGTTTCCTCCTCGGGATCCGCCTTCGCCCGTAGAGCGGGACTCGGAGACGAACATCATTCGTCCTTCGAATTCTTTCTTGTCCAGTTTCTCTATCGCCTCGGCGGCCGCTTCGTCCGTCGCCATTTCGACGAAGCCGAAGCCTTTGCTTCTGCCGTTGTCTCTGTCTCTAATGACGACCGCCGATTCGACGGCGCCAATCTGCGAGAATACGTCTTTCAACGATTCGTCGTTTACGGAGTAGGCTAAGTTTCCAATATATAATTTTTTTGTCATAATCCACCAGTTATTATAAGGAGCTTTATAAAAATAACTCAGGCCCATTAAGCCCCCGATATAATGGACTAGGCCGTTCGAGTTTAACGTAAACGCATAGACTTGAAATCAAAAAACGCCTCCGCATAAACCAAACGCGGCGGACTACCCGCCGCATTTTATTCTCTACTGCGCTCGATTCGTTTGCTGAGCCGCCGGTCTAGGAGCGGCGGGAGTGCCGTCTTCGTTAAAACGTTCTACTTTAACTTGCTTCTCTAGTCTGTCGATCAACTTAACCATTTCCTCGTGCATAATAGTTTGTTTAAGCATTGGGATTGCGTCTTCATATTTCTGAGGAGCTGTTTCTCTGATTTCGCCGACCTTGAAGATATGGTAGCCGTTTTCAGTTTTAATAGCCTCTTTGGTGTATTCGCCAGTTTTCAGAAGTATTAGCTTGTCTTTTATCTGCGGCGGCATTAGATCGACCGGAATATACCCTTCGTCTCCGCCTTTGTCTTTCGAAGGAGCTAAGCTCTTATCCTTCGCTAATTTTGCAAAGTCTTCCCCTTTTGCGAGAGAAGCCAAAATGCTCTTAGCCTCGTCTTCGGTAGCTATCATAATGTGAAGTATCTGGAATTCCTTGCCTTTTTTGAATTCAACCAGGTATTTCGTGTACCTAGCTTTCAACACGGACTCGTTCTCCGCCTTTGGAGCCAATTCTCTCATCAAGAACAGTCTAGCAAGCAATTCTTCTTTAAACTGCTCGACTCTCTCGACAAATTCTTTTGTGCGGTCTAAGCCGGCTTTTTTCGCTTGCTCGACCATTAAATACGCGTTCAGTTTTTGATCACGCAGCATTTCAAACAGCTTGTCCGGCGAAATTCCTTGAATTAGCTGAGGAGGAATCAATCTCATGTCGGCGAGCACTTGGCTGCGTCTCCATTCTTTTTTGCCGACTCTCAATACAATAGGATCTCCGACGATTTTCTTCTTTTCGCCGGCTTCTTTTTTATCTGAACTTCCTTTTTTATCAGATTCCGCAGTTTCCGATTTATTAGAAGAATCTTCCGTCGCTTCATTGCTTTCCGAGGACGCGTTTTGCTCCTCTATTTTCGTTTCCGACTGCCCTTTTTTAGTAAAAAAATCTTTCAAAGCCCCGCCTTCGACCTGCGAAGCCAAAAACGCGGCTGACAACGCTGTAACCGCGCAACATATTCTTAATATCATAAACGATCTCCGTGCAAAATTCGTTGAAGTATATTATCGTAACGTTAAATTTGCAATAGCGTCTTTGGCGTTGGAAGCAAGCCTAGCTTTCTTCTATCCGTTACTCTGAGCGTGTGGAAAATCCATAAGACGCATAATTATTTCGATTAAGCGAGAGAGACGACTGGTCGTTTTCCCTTATATATGATATTATTAAAATATATGCTCTTGTTTTTTGCAGAGCTTAACTGTATCATAGCCGATACGTTTTTTATCTTTTATTTTGGCAGGCGTGATTTTTAATCCGTTTCATTCTTTATTTTCAGAGGTTTTAGCATGAGAACATTCGCCGAGCGAAAAAGGTTCAGGAAAAGTTTTGGCAGGATTAGGGAAGTCGCGGAACTTCCAAATCTTATAGAGCTGCAAAGGTCGTCCTACGACGCTTTTTTGCATTCGGACGATATAAAAGGGCTTAGAAGCGACGTTGGATTGAGAGAAGCTTTTAAATCCGTATTTCCTATAATGGATTCCGCCGGACGCGCTCAGGTAGATTTCTGCGATTATCGCTTTGACGAACCAAAATATACGGAAGAAGAATGCCGCCGCAAAGGGTTAACCTACGCCGCTTCCTTGAGAGCGATGTTTAGGTTAATCGTCTGGGAAATTAACGCCGAGACGGGCGAAAGACTTATCGTCGGCATAAAAGAGCAGGACGTTTACATCTGCGACCTTCCGATCATGACCGACAACGGAACGTTTATAGTCAACGGAGCGGAACGAGTCGTAGTTTCGCAAATGCAGCGTTCTCCAGGAGTCTTTTTTGATCACGACAATGGAAAAACGCATTCTTTAGGAAAATATTTATTCGCGGCTCACATTATTCCGTATAAAGGCGTGTGGCTGGACATAGAATTCGACGCGAAAGACCTTATTTGCGTAAGAATCGACAAAAGACGCAAAATCCTGGTCTCGACTTTGTTGATGGCGTTAGATTCCGCTAGAACTGAGAAAGAAAGGGCGGAAAATCCAGATAAGGCGTTTAAATCGTCGGAAATTCAAGGAATGGATCGCGAAGAGATTCTTTCTTACTTCTACGATCGCTATGAAATCTGTCGCAACAAGTCGGGTTTGCTCTCCAGAAAGTACGACCTAGAAAAATGGAAAGGCGTTAAGCTCGAAAAGGACTTGCTCGACGCGAAAACTGGAAAAGCCGTGGCGATGGCGGGCGATAAAATCACATCCCGAATCGCAAAAAAACTAAAAGACGACGGTCTGAAGGAAGTCGTTGTTTCTGTTGAAGATTTAATCGGAAAATACAACGCGTTAGACGTTATAGATCGATCGACTGGCTTGGTAATAGCGGAAGCGGGAGACGAGCTGACGGAAAATCTTATCGCGAAGATAACGGAAAACGAAAATTCGTTCTGGATTCTAGACATAGACCACACGGAAGTCGGCGCGTATATAAGAAACACATTGGTTTCCGATAAATGTACGAACCGCGAGGAGGCTTTGTTCGAGATATTTAGAATTATGCGTCCTGGAGAGCCGCCAACCGTGGACAGCGCTCAGGACATGTTCTACAACATATTCCTAAATCCAGATCGTTACGATTTGTCCGTCGTCGGAAGAGTAAAAATGAACGACAGAATCGGAACGAATAAGCCGGAGAATCTAGGGATTCTCACAAAAGACGATATCTTACGCATAATTAAGATATTGCATCAATTAAAAGACGGCGTAGGCGCGGTCGACGACATAGACAATCTCTCAAACAGAAGAGTGAGATCGGTCGGAGAGTTGATCGAAAATCAATTTAGGATCGGGCTTGCTCGTATGGAAAGAACCATTCGAGAAAGAATGAGTTCGGTAGACATTGAAAACGCGGCTCCAAACGACATAATCAACGCTAAGCCGATTTCCACCGCCGTCCGCGAGTTCTTCCAGCTCTCGCAGTTGTCGCAGTTCATGGATCAGACGAACCCGTTGGCGGAAATCACGCATAAAAGACGCGTTTCGGCATTAGGGCCTGGCGGTTTGCCTCGAGACAGGGCGGGATTCGACGTTCGAGACGTTCACACGACTCACTACGGCCGCATATGTCCAATCGAAACGCCGGAAGGAACGAACGTCGGTTTGATCAGTTGTCTGGCTATATTTGCGAAGATCAACAAATACGGTTTTATCGAAACGCCTTACAGAAGAGTCATAAGCGGAAAAGTCACGGACAAAGTCGAATATCTTTCCGCCGCGGACGAGAAAGGGCACACCATAGCGCAGGCTAACTCTACAATTACTGAAAAAGGCGAATTTAAAGACGAATTTATCGCCTGTAGAAGAAACGGAGACTTCATTAACGCGACAAAAGAGAACGTCGATCTTATGGACGTTTCGCCGAAGCAGGTGGTTTCAGCCGCCGCGTCCTTGATCCCGTTCTTGGAAAACGACGACGCAAGCCGCGCTCTTATGGGATCGAACATGCAAAGACAGGCCGTTCCGTTACTTAGAGCCGAAGCGCCGTTGGTCGGCACGGGAATGGAAGAAGTCGTCGTTAGAGATTCCGGCGTTGCGGTTTCCGCGAAACACGACGGAGTCGTAGACCAGGTCGACGCGGATAGAATAGTCATTAGAACGGTCGGAGACGATTCGAGAGTCGGAGTCGACATTTATAATCTGCGTAAATTCCAAAGATCGAATATGAGCACTTGTATTAACCAAAAGCCGCTTGTAAAACACGGCGACGCGGTTAAGGCGAAGGATGTCATTGCGGACGGAGCGGGATCGGATATCGGCGAATTAGCGTTGGGACAAAACGTCTTGGTCGGATTCTTGTCTTGGCGCGGATACACGTTCGAGGACGCTATCGTTATTTCCGAGCGTTTAGCGCAAGACGATTATTTCACGTCCGTTCATATTGAAGAATTTGAAATCGTCGCTAGAGATACCAAACTCGGCAACGAAGAAATTACGCGAGACATTCCAAACGCTTCCGACGACGCGTTGAAGAACCTCGACGAAACCGGAATCGTTCACATTGGGGCGGAAGTTCAAGCCGGCGATATATTGGTCGGAAAAATTACTCCAAAAGGCGAGTCGATGATGACTCCAGAGGAGAAGCTTCTGCGAGCGATATTCGGCGAAAGAGCCGCCGACGTTAAAGATTCGTCGCTAAGACTGCCGCCAGGGATTAAAGGCACGGTCGTAGACGTAAGAATTTTCTCCAGATGCGGAGTCGAAAAGGATGAGAGAGCCTTAGCGATCGAGAGAAAAGAAATCGAGTCTTACAAAGACGATATGGACGCGGAAAAGGCCATTTTCGAAGCGGCTTATTACAACAGATTGCAGGACAAATTGATGGGACAAAAAGTCGCGTCCGCTCCCGTAAAATGTAAAAGCGCGGTCATTACGGACGAGTATTTGGATTCCATGACCAAAGGCCAGCAGCGGCAAATCGTCGTCGAGGACGACGCGGTCGCGGCGGATATTGCGAATCTTCACGCCGACTTTAACGACATCGTCGATAGACTTAAAAAGAATTTCGACGAAAAAGTCGAGAAACTCCAGAGAGGCGACGATCTTGCTCCAGGAGTCCTCAAAATGGTCAAGGTCTACGTAGCGGACAAACGCAAACTGCAGCCTGGAGATAAATTGGCCGGACGACACGGAAACAAGGGCGTAGTATCTTGCATAGTGCCGGTCGAAGACATGCCGCACATGGAAGACGGAACTCCGCTAGACATCGTTTTGAATCCGTTGGGAGTCACGTCGAGAATGAACGTCGGGCAGATTCTTGAAACTCACCTTGGATGGGCTTCAAAAGCTCTCGGAAAGAAAGTTAGGGCTGTTATTGAAAAAGTCCAGTCCGATAAAGAGCTGATGAAGAACATGCGAGTTCAATTAAAAGAAATCTACGACAAAAAAGAGGACGCTAAAGAAATCGACGGTATGTCCGACTACGAAGTCGCAGAACTCGCCAAGAACGTCGTCAAAGGCATTCCGGTGGCGACTCCAGTTTTCGACGGAGCCCGCGAGAAAGACATCGTCAACGCTCTTGAAAGCTGCGGATTAGACGGATCTGGGCAGGTTACGCTTATCGACGGCCGCACCGGAGATCCGTTCGATAGAAAAGTCACGGTTGGTTGCATATACATGCTAAAACTGCACCACATGGTCGACGACAAGATACACGCTAGGTCGATCGGTCCTTACAGCTTAGTCACGCAGCAGCCTCTTGGAGGAAAAGCCCAATTCGGAGGACAGAGATTCGGAGAAATGGAGGTCTGGGCGTTGCAGGCCTACGGCGCGGCTTATACGCTGCAAGAAATGCTGACGGTAAAGTCGGACGACATAGTCGGAAGAACAAGAGCTTACGAGTCGATAATCAAAGGAGACGAGAACATTACCCCTGGAATTCCAGAATCGTTCAACGTTCTTATGAAAGAGCTATGCGGTCTTGGTCTAAACTTCGAGTTTATGCAAGATCCGGCTTCTGAAGACGTAGAAATCGCTTAGGCTAATTTAAAAGAGGAAAAGCATGTCGAATCAATTGCAGAGATTTTTTGGTCAGATTAGCAACTTGAATAGTTTCGACTCTATAAGAGTCTCGATTTCCAGTCCAGAAAGAATAAGATCATGGTCTTTCGGAGAGGTAAAAAAGCCGGAAACCATCAATTACAGGACTTTTAAGCCGGAAAGAGACGGTTTGTTCTGCTGTCGCATATTCGGGCCGGTGAAAGATTACGAGTGTCTTTGCGGGAAGTATAAGCGCATGAAATATCGCGGAGTAATCTGTGAGAAATGCGGCGTTGAGGTTACTCTATCCAAAGTCAGAAGAGAGCGTATGGGGCACATAGAACTTGCGTCGCCGGTCGCTCATATTTGGTTCACAAAATCGCCTCCGAGCAGAATCGCCTTGCTGCTAGACATAACTTCTAGCGAGATGGAAAAAGTCCTCTATTTCGAAAACTACATAGTTATCGATCCAGGCATAACTCCTATGAAGCAGTATCAATTGCTTTCGGAGGAGGAATATTACAAAGCTCAAGACGACTACGGCGAAGACGCTTTCAACGCTGGAATCGGAGCCGAAGCTCTACGCAAAATGCTGGCGAGTATTGACCTAAAGGGCGAGAAAGACAGGCTTAGAGTAGAGATCAAAACAATAACGTCGGACATGAAACGTCGCCGTTTGGTGAAGAGATTGAAATTAATAGAGTCTTTCTTAGACTCCAAAACTCGCCCCGAGTGGATGATAATGGAATGTATTCCGGTTATTCCGCCGGAATTGCGTCCTTTGGTGCCGTTGGACGGCGGAAGATTCGCGACTTCCGACTTAAACGATCTTTACCGACGCGTTATTAACAGAAACAACCGATTAAAGAGGCTCTTAGAGCTAAAAGCGCCTGACATCATCGTTAAAAACGAAAAAAGAATGCTGCAAGAGTCCGTCGACGCTCTGTTCGACAACGGTCGACGCGGAAGAGTTATCACAGGAGCCGGAAAACGACCGTTAAAGTCTTTGTCCGACACGCTGAAAGGAAAACAAGGCCGATTCCGTCAAAACGTGCTTGGAAAACGAGTCGACTACTCGGGGCGTTCGGTCATCATCGTCGGTCCGGAACTTAAATTACATCAATGCGGCATTCCAAAGAAAATGGCTCTTGAA
>JAISHN010000062.1 GCA_031262635.1 Holosporaceae bacterium | reverse complement strand
GGAGACGCGAGCTCTGATGCGTTGCGTAGGTTGTGGAAACGGATCGAAGGCGAAAACAATCTAGAGTATGTGTGTACGGACGGAAATCCATCTTATGCAGAGGTATTTGAAGAAGACGCCGACCTGAAACGCGTCGTTACAAAATCAGAGACATGCTTAGTCGAATCTTTCAATTCTATTTTGAGATATTACCTCGCAAGACTTCATCGAAAAACCAAATGTTACTCAAAATCAGCCGAAATGCTACGGTTATCCGTCCTTATGTTCCTCAATAAAGAACTCTTGATATCTTTATAGGACAATCCCCGACCTTTGCCTCTTGAAATAATCTTCCATATCTCAGCAAGACATAGCGACCCCGTTGAGAGCCGCTATATAACTACGATGGATCTTTAGATTTTTCAGAAACTAATTACCCTGCTCGGCGGTTCATTCTGAGACACCCGGCGAAGCTTTTTCGAGATGGTCTCCGATGTCATTCAGCTTTTTGCTTATGCTATTGCCAAGAATTTTCATACCCGCGATACATACGACTGCGATTAAGCTTGCGATAAGCGCGTATTCGATCGCCGTCGCTCCCTTTGATTCTTTTAGAAACCGACGTAGTTTTTTTAACATTCTCACAACTCCTCTAGCAAAATATAGGCTCATAATATCTTTTTATGTTTACTAAAAGGTTAATAAAAAGGAGTTTTTCGAAATTATTCGCGAAAAAATCATTTTTTACGCGAGTTTTTTGATATCTTCTTTGGCGATTTCTATGGAAGAGTCGAATTCGGAAGCGTTAATTTTCTCCGACAGCTTGTCGATTAACCGTTGAGACAACTCCTCGACGAGAGCGTCTTTTTGCTTCGCCAGTTCCGCTTCTAGTCGAGTTTTTAAAGATTCTTCGAATTTCTCGCGAAGAAATTTTAAATGCAGCTCGTTTTCCCGACGCAAACGCTCGATTTTCTCTTCCGACGCTTTTTTATTTTCTTCTATTATATTAGCCGCGTCTTCTTTTTTTAATTTCGCTTCTTTCAACGCCGCCGTCGCTTCTTCTTTTAAACGTTCGGCTTCTTTTATTTTATTTTTCACGGATTCTATGCGATCGTCCAAGGCTTTTGTTATCGCCGGATAGGCTTTTTTCATGAAAATCCAGGCAAACATGAAAAAAGAAACGACTACGGCGAGTTCAACTGTCATAACGCTTTCCTCGTCGAGCCTAAAATACGAGCGGCCGCCGCTTCTACCATTTCATCCATTTGATCCAAAGCGTAGGCAAAGGCTTTCTCGGACGATTTTGTCAGCAGATCAGATTCTTCTTGCGTTTTTTTTAAAAATAAATCGTCAAGAGCTTTTTTTTCTTTCAAACTCTGCTCTTCGAACGCCGTCGTCAGCTTCGACTCCGTCTCCGCCGAAGCCGTTTTAACGGCCTCTAAGGCGGCGGCGGAATCTTTTTCTATTTTATCGGCGTCCGACTTAAGACCGCGAACTTCGCTTAAAATAGACTCTATATACAGATCCCTATCGGATAATACCTTTTTCATTTTCGGGGTAAAAAACCTCGAAACAAAAAGATAAACCAAAGAAAAACCGACTAGAATCCAGAAAATCTGGGATGCGAAAGTCGACGAGTCGAACTGAGGCAAGTTATCGCCTTTTTAATTATTTAAATAGAATTGTCATCGCTACGACAAAGGCCAACAACGCGATGGACTCCGTAATCGCGAATCCTAACATTCCGGCGAATTTGATCTTTTCGTCGGCTTCGGGATTTCTAGCGACCGAATTTATCCAATTGGAGAATAAATTTCCCATGGCCGATCCAACGCCGTATAACACAAGAGCCGCAATCGCCGCGCTAATAAAGCGAGCAACTTCCGTCGTCATAATTACCTCTTTCTAAAAAATCAGTGTAAATGTACAACATCATTGATGTACACGCAAGTCAGCGTCGCAAATATATAAGCTTGCAGAAAGGCTATAATCGTCTCTAGACAAAGCACCAACGCGTCGACGGCGATTGGAGCGAGACCGCAGAAAATACCGAGAGCCGCCGCGAATCCGGCGAAAATTTTTATCATAGTGTGTCCCGCCATCATATTCGCAAAAAGCCTGATCGAAAGACTAACCGGCCTAGCGAGGTAAGACATCATCTCTACGGGAACCAATATCGGAAGCAACAATTTTGGAACTCCGCTTGGAGCAAATAGGTTGAAGAAGTGAAAACCATGCAGAGCGATTCCAAGAAAAGTAATGAAAAGAAATACTATTGACGCGAGAGTAAACGTCGCGATTATATGGCTCGTAAATGTAAACATATGCGGAACTAATCCGATTGAATTTCCAAATAATATGAATATAAATATTGAAAAAACAAACGGAAAATACCGCCGGCCTTCTTTTCCTATATTCGAATCGATCATGTTTGTTATGAATTCATAGGACGCTTCGACCAACGCTTGCAGACGATTTGGGACAAGCCGTCCGTTTCTTAAACCAAGGGCGAGAAGCGCAAACGCCGCCGCGACCGCGGTAAAAACGGCCAAAGACGAGTTCGTAAACGATAAATCCATCCCTCCGACGCAAATTTTAAAGATAGGGGAAATCACAAATTGATGCAGCGGATCTTGCATGTCGCGACCTTATTCAGAAATCTTGGCGAATCGTACTATTATTGAACGAATTCCGCAATATCGTCGAATCTTTCTCCGTCATCCTAGAGGCCGCAGGATCCATGTGCTTTTCCGGCGTACTCGCCGTCTGGATCCTTCGCTGCGCTCAGGATGACGGAAAAGGACGACGAACAAAATTCTTCCTAACGCAGCCTATTCTAGTTAGTCAAACTTCTACTCGTTCTTGCCTTTGTATATGTAAACGTCGGGCAAATTGCGAAAATATCCATGATAGTCGAGGCCGTATCCGATTAAAAAATGATTTTCTTCAAGAGCTACTCCGCAAAAATCGACGTTTTGCAGTCCTTTCTCGCAACGAGCGTGAATTTTGTCGAAAAACGCGACGGTATACACGGCCTTTGCGCCGCTTTCTTTATAAAATCTTACGAGTTCGGCAAACGTCAAACCGCTGTCTATCACGTCGTCGACTATGATCACGGTTCTTCCGGCGCAGTCTAATTTTGGTTTGGTGTCCCAAACAAGCTCGCCTCTTTTATCGCCGCTGAAGCTCGCTACTCGAACGAAATCCGTCTGCAAATAGAACGACAATTTGGTTAGCAATTGTCCCATGAAGGTCGCGGCTCCGGCTAGGACGCAAACGATTATCGGGTTTTCGTCGGCGAATTTTGCGTTCATTTTTTCGGCTAGGCTTGCTATCGCCTTGTCGATATGCGAGCTAGAATACACTAACTCGGTGTTTTCCCACAATTTTTTCGCTTTTTCCAAATATTCGTCGCCTGGAACGCGACCGCGTTCTTCGGACTCGCAAACGCTCATTTTTACCTCGAGAAATTTAGAGCGGATACTAGCGCGCGAACAACAAATTGGCAATCTACGCGGCAAAAAGGCGATTAGTTTATGCGGACAAAGCTTAAATTCAGCCTAGTCCCGCGGCAATTCCTCTACCGCGATTCCTTGGGATCTTAGCTTGCGAACGGCGGCGGCTAGGTCGTCCGCGGAGCCGATTAATTCTAGCGTAAGCTCGCCGAGCGATTGTTCGCCGACCAAGCGAATTGCTCCCGACAATATATTTGCGTCCAAGCGGTAGTCTCTAATCAATTGCGAGATAACCGGCTTTGCCGCGGCGTCGTTTCCAAAATGCAGGCGGCAAACTATTGAGTTCGACGGGGCGGTTTTTAACGCTTTTTCCTCCGACGAACCCAAAGTCGAAACAAAATCTCTCGCAATCTGCGTTTTTGGGAAACCGATTAAATCTTTTACGGTTCCGCTTTCGATTACCTTTCCGCCGTCGATAACTGAAACGTAATCGCAAGCGTCTCTTACGACGTTCATTTGATGGGTGATCATCACGACCGTCAGACCGGCTTTATCTCGAATATCGGTTATCAATTTTAGGATTGACGCGGTCGTCTGCGGATCGAGAGCGCTTGTCGCCTCGTCGCAGAACAAAAATTTCGGCCGATTCGCCAGCGCCCTCGCTATGGCCGCGCGTTGCTTCTGCCCGCCCGAAAGCTTGCTGATCGGCCGCGTAGCTTTATCCGCCAGACCGACCAGCTCGAGCAGCTCGAAGACGCGATCTTTGATCGTCTCTTTACTCTCGCCGGCGATCTCGAGCGGGTAGGCGACGTTGCCGAACACGTCTCTTGAGGAGAAAAGGTTGAAATGCTGAAAAATCATCCCAAACTGCCGGCGGCATTTTAAAAGATCGTCGCCTTTCAGATTATCGACTCTGCGATCGTCAAAGTAGATCTCTCCTTCGTCCGGCTTTTCCAAAAGACTCGTCAATCTAACGAGCGTCGACTTGCCGGCTCCGCTTTTGCCGATGATTCCGTAAACGACGTTGGGCGGTATTTCCAACGAGACGCTATCCAACGCCTGGAATCCGTCGTAATTTTTAGAAACGTTCTTTAACGCGATCATCGGTCTTTATCCAAAATTGCGTCATTGTAGAATCGCGGGCGGAAAATGACAAGATCGCGCGACGTCGCGGATTAATCTTCGCAAACTGGTGTAAAAAACTCCGTATTTGCGCTATTTTATCCCCCTGTTATAAGGAGTCTTGCGTTGAACATACTAATCATCGGAGCCGGAGGATTTATCGGCAGCCATTTGTCCGAAAGAATCTTGAAGGATCATAAAAATTGGCGCGTAACGGGAATCGATATTTCTTCCAAGAAAATTGAGCAAATATTAGGCGAAAAGAACTTTGAATTCATCAAAGCCGACATAATGAAAGACCTCGATCTCGTCGAAGAGCGCGTCAAAGCCTGCGACGTAGTGTTTCCGCTGGCCGCCGTGGCCAATCCGAAGGTATACGTAGACGATCCGCTGCGAGTTTTTGAGCTAGACTTCGAAGCCAATCTGCGAATCGTTAGATGGGCGGTGAAATACAAAAAACGCCTGATCTTTCCGTCCACTTCCGAGGTTTACGGCATGTGCGAAGACGAGGAGTTCGACGAAGAGACCTCTAACTGCGTAACAGGCCCTATATGCAAACAAAGATGGATCTATTCCTGCTGCAAGCAGCTCCTAGACCGCGTGATTTACGCCTACGGAATCAGAGACGGCCTGCGATACACGCTCTTTCGTCCGTTCAACTGGTACGGCCCGCGCCTCGACGATATAGACAACCCAAATCCGGGCTCCTCCCGCGTCTACACGCAATTTATGAGCGCAATCAAACACGGAAAAGACATTCAACTCGTCGACGGCGGCGATCAAATCCGCTGCTTCACGCCTATTTCCGAGGGAATCGACGCTCTTATGAAGATTCTCGAAAACGAAGACAAAGCCGATAAGAGGATCTTCAACATCGGCAACCCAGACAATATGATGAGTATCAAGGAATTGGCGTACAAGCTATTAGAGGAAGCGAAGTACGACCCTACCAGAAGGGAGATGGCTGATAGGGTTCGGGTGGTGTCTGTAAAGTCTTCTGAGTATTATGGGGAGGGGTATCAGGATGTGAAGAGGAGGGTTCCGAGGGCGCGCGCAGCGCCACAGTTGCTACTTTGACGCTGTCTGGTGGAAATGTAGTGGTGCCCTCCGGGGCTTACTCCACCCCATCATCCTCGCAAGCGGAGTGCAGTGATGATCCAGCGCCTAAAAGACGAGGCTAAATCTTTCGGATCTTTTTGCTTGCAGAGTAAGAATGAGGGGAAAAATTGGAATCGTTATTTTTAGG
>JAISHN010000042.1 GCA_031262635.1 Holosporaceae bacterium | reverse complement strand
GTTTATCGTAACATTATTAATTCCAGAAAAATACCTGCTTATCAAATCCTTCATGCCCACATAGCCTCATATGATATATCCATATAAGCATAGCATCCTTTACGGGGTGGAGGAAGCTTGCGGGAGAGGGCTGGGGTGAGGGGGAAAGCAATGGAATACGACTTATCTTTCGCTCCTGTCGTCTTCCGTTCGCGCGAAGCAAGGATGACGAGAAGGGGGAAACCTTCGCCCTCTGAGAGGGTTGACACGAGGGGGACATGTCGTCGTCTCTTCGTCATCTTTGAGCGTAGCGAAGGATCCAAGCGACAAAGTCGCGGAAAAATCGCGTTGATCCTCCATCCGCGAGCAGTCCTGAGGACGACGCGCGCGGAAAGAGAAGCCGTCCGATGACAATACGTTCATAATAAAAAAACGGCTCGACGAATCGAGCCGTTTCTTTTAAGCTAAGCAATTAAAAGAGCTTAGTACTTCACATTGTAAGCGCAGATAGCGCGGATGTTCCAACCGTCGGTCTTGCCCTTAAAAGCAAGCTTGCGATCAGCGTTCGCAGCATCCTTAAATTTGTATTCAAACGTTTTATTGTTTCTAAATACATACTCTCCCTCTAGACGAGCGGAAAATTTCTTGCAGAAAGCTTTTTCCAATCCAAGAGCGACAGAAAAAGCGGCTTTAGACAGGCTGCCAATTTCGTTTTCTTTTCCTTCTGTGTCTTTGAATTTATACGTCGTTTTCGGAAACAGAAGCGATGGTTTTACATAGACTAGCCAATTGTTATTTACAACATAACCAAATCTAAGTCCAAGCGCTGGAACGATCCCGCGGTTTTTCAAAGAACCGAACTTTTCGCCTTTTCGACCAACGTTAGCTATGTCTTTATTTAAGTTGATATCTTTATTTTTTGACGAAGTAAAATCAACTAAACATTCAGCACCAACGTAAAACTTTCCTTTTAAAGCTTTTCCGCCGCCAATTACTACGGTTCCGATAAAGCGATTAGCATCTTTATTACCGTCAAGAAAATCCTTCTGTGCGTTCGCAGCATCTGCGTCTAATATTACGTTTTCCGCTTTATTCTTCCAGAAGCTTCCTCCGATACCAAGACCGAAGTAAACCGAATCAAACGGGCAGGATACGGCTTCGCCTTCGTCCGCGGCGACCGCGTCGGCTGCGTTTACGTTAAGACTAATTGCCAAAACGCTCATCGCTCCGGCTAATATTATTTTCTTCATTTCATAACCTCCAATTAATTATGCCTATAATTTTATGGTATTTTTATAAATAAGCAAGAATAGCCAAAAAGATTGACGTTATATGTTGCAAAATTATCGCTATTACCGTAGCAACTTATTGCAAATTTTGGAAAAATTAAGCAATCATTTGCTCGCGAAGGACTACTTGCGATCCTTCTTGGTAAGCGATTATTTTAAATCCGGCTTCTTCCAATAATTGCAATAGACAAAACCGCATAACGTTCTTATGAGACAACTCGCCGTCGGCCGCGTCGAAGCTCGGAACCGAAACGCCTTTGCCGATGCACGTCGTAACGATTTCATTAGCGCGATCGTCTATTTTTACCGCGGCCGCCCCGCCGAACGGCAGGATTTCCTTGGCTACGATCGCGTTATACATCACAATTTTACCCGCGACGTTGGGAATATTTTCAAAATCCGACGTTAGATCGAACGAAACGCCGTATCTTTTCAAAAAATCCGCGATTAATTGTTTCAGCGACATAAGAGAGTAGCAATAAGAGTTCGATTTTACCGAGTATAACTCTCGCATGAACTTTAAAATGACGTTGGCTTTATCGACGCTCTCTTTTACTCCGTCTAAAAGAGACTTATCGCCGGACATGTCGAAAGCCTCCACGCCTAAGTTGATTGCGTTGAAGGGAGTAATCAGATCGTGACAAACGCGAGAAATCAACGCATTCTCCAGACGTATCATCGCCGTCTCCATCAATATTTACGAGACGTACCATAACAACTTTGAGGAAAATAAAAAAGGCGGTAATGAGTTGAGGATGGAGCTACAGAGACGGCGATTGTTTAGGGATATTTCGGGGCGAATATTATTCGCCCGTGTAAAAGAGCCCCTTTTATAAATTCATCGGC
The DNA here is from genome assembly GCA_031262635.1 of Holosporaceae bacterium. Classification (GTDB taxonomy): domain Bacteria; phylum Pseudomonadota; class Alphaproteobacteria; order UBA3830; family UBA3830; genus JAIRMQ01. Next base: position 848 of record JAISHN010000042.1, on the reverse strand, counting down.
GAGTATATCCGTATTAGAATTATCGCGCATACTTGTTGATATTACTAAAATCTTTTTGCTCATAACGTCGCTCCATTTCTTGCGTTTTGTATTCGGGTTAAACGTTCCACATCCGCGCTCATAAGTACATTAATATTTTTCGTTATCTTTTCGATATCCCGCGCACGCTCATAGTTGTAAGAATGTTCAAAAAGATGTATCTTCGCCGGTATTGTACGCTGGAAGCGTTATGAAAGAGGGGGTATGGCGAAAGAAGATCTAATAGAGTTTAGCGGAGAGGTTACGGAAGTGCTGCCGAACGCGATGTTTCGGGTGAAGTTGGAAAACGGCCATACGATTTTGGCTCATACTTCGGGAAGGATGAAAAAAAATAGAATACGAGTCTTAACCGGAGACAAAGTGAATGTAGAAATGACGACCTACGATTTTACAAAAGGCCGCATTACGTTCAGATCAAAATAATTTTTTAGCTTTTGGTTTCCATTCAGATATATAATTAAAGTATGAGTTATTCCGTTATTGCGCTAGCGGCCGGAGTCGGTTCTCGTTTGAAGTCTCGCATTCCTAAGGTTTTTCATAAAATCGGCGGATTATCTTTAATCGATCACGTAATTAGAGCGGCGAAAGGCGTAAATCCCGATGAAATCGCAGTCGTTTTAAGTCCGCAATATTTGGACGCGGAGTTAAAGTTCGGCGAAGGCGTAAAAAGAGCTTGTCAGGACGTTCAGAGAGGAACGGCGGACGCGGTAAAACGCGGACTAGACGCGTTGTCCGGCGATTCCGAATGGATATACGCTCTTTACGGCGATATCCCGTTGGTATCTTCCGAAACTTTGCGAAAATTAGCC
>JAISHN010000020.1 GCA_031262635.1 Holosporaceae bacterium | reverse complement strand
CCCTCTCCCCTTGCGGGAGAGGGTCGGGGCGAGGGGGATAATATTACTGTCGATACGCGATTTGAGCATAAAAATATTTATTACACATCCGTAAATCTAGGCGAAATCAGTAAGGCGATCGACTTTCTAAAAAAAAACAAAGTCGAAAAAATCGTTTTCGCCGGTAGAATAAAGCGTCCGAATTTCAATGAATTATCCTTGGATAAAAAAGGAAAATCATGGCTTCTAAAATTAGGAAAAGCGACTCTCGCCGGAGACGATGCGTTGCTTCGAGCCGTCGCCGGTCTAATTCAAAAAGAGGGATTTGAAGTAATCGCCGGAACCGATCTATTGGACGGCGTTTTTCTTTCGGAAGGAATTTACTCCGCGAGAAAACCGTCTGAATCCGATCTTCGCGATATAAAAATCGGACTATCGGCGGCGAATAAACTAGGCGCGGCGGATTTGGGGCAATCTGTCGTCGTTCGAAACGGCGAAATTCTTGAGGAAGACGCGAACGGCACGAACGCGCTTATAAAAAAACGCGGACAATCGTTTGGCGACGGCGGCATTTTAGTGAAAATTTCCAAGCCTCGACAAGACGAGAGACTCGATCTTCCCGCGGTAGGCCCCGAGACGATTGAAGCGCTTTACGAAAACGGATTTAAAGGCGCGGCCGTCGAGGCTGATAAATGCATCGTTATAAATAAAGACGAAGTACTTAAACGAGCCGACGAATTGGGAATTTTTTTCGCCGCGGTAAAAATTCCAACGGCGAAAGTTTTTATAGTCGCCGGCGAAGCGTCGGGAGATTATCTCGGCGGACGGCTGATGGAAGACATTCTAAAAATCTCCGACGAAAGAGTCGAATTTTTCGGAGTCGGCGGCGAACAGACGGAGAAAGCGGGGCTAAAAAAACTGTTTTCCATCAACGAGTTATCCATTATCGGAATTACCGAAGTCGTTGGGAAAATTTTTCGCGTAAAAAAACTGATCGACAAAACCGCGAAAGCGATTTGCGAATATCGGCCTGACGTCGTCGTCACAATCGATTCTTCCGGCTTTACTCATCGCGTTGATAAAAAAGTCAAAAAATTAAATCCAAATATTCCGATAATTCACTACGTCGCTCCGCCGGTCTGGGCATGGCGACCGTGGCGAGCGAAAAAAATGCGCGGATTTATAGATAAACTAATGACGCTGCTTCCGTTCGAGCCAAAATACTTTACGAAATATGGATTAGACGCGGTTTTCGTCGGACATCCGATCGCGACGGACGAAGATTTTGATAGGCCTTCTCTTTCTTCGCCGGCCAAAGACGACGGGAGCAAAAAAACTATCCTCCTTCTGCCAGGCAGCAGAAAATCCGAGCTATCGCGTCACCTTCCGATATTAAAAGACTTCGCGCGACTGATGATCGACAAATATAAGAGCGTGAAGTTTATAATTCCAACGATTGAAAGTCTAAAATCGGAAATAGAAGAAACGACGAAATCTTGGCCGCAAAAACCGACGATTGTCTCGTCGAAATCGCAAAAAGTTTCGGCTTATTATTCGTCCGACGCGGCCGTCGCGGCTTCGGGCACGGTAACGTTAGAGCTGGCGAGAGTCGGCCTTCCGTTTGTCGCGATCTATAAAACTTCCGCCGCGACGTATTGGATAGTCAGACTTTTGATAAAAGTTAAATGCGTGTGTTTGGTCAATATTCTCGTTGGAAAAAATGTCGTTCCCGAGCTTTTGCAAGACGACTGTTCGCCGGAAAACGTCTTCCGCGCCGTAGAAAAAATACTAAACGCCCGCGAGGCTGAAAAACAGAAGAAGGCGTTTGAAAAGGTAATCGAAAAATTAAAAGCCGAGCCGATGAAAGCCGCAAAAGTCGTCAAGTCGTTTTTCAGCTCTAATAATTAGGGGAAAAATTGACGTTTCAACGTAATCCCCTTCGTCCTGCTCCTCTCCCCTTACGGAAGAGAGTCGGCGAGAGAGGCGACATAATAGACAAAACGACTCGTCCTCTTAGCTTCGCCGCGTTATATAGTCTTCCCTTTCGCCTGCGTTTTTCCGATCTTCTTAAGCTCGGCGGAGGCTTTTTTCGCGAACTCGCTGCCGGCGTAGTCTTCGATTATCTTTTTAAGAGTCGATTCGCATTTTTCTTTTTCATCTAGCTGCTTGAAACATAAGGCTAATTTGTATAGCGTCTCCGCGGATTTTGATCCGGTCGGATTCGCTTTAAAGCCTTTCATATATTCTATCGCGGCGTTTTTGTAATCTTTCTCCATAAAATAGCTATTTCCGACATAGAACAGCATCATGCCGCAATATATATTCGTCGGATTCTTGGCGACGAACGCATTCAAAATCTTGCGAGCTTCGCTCATGTTGTTTTCTTCGATCATATCTACGGCGATTTTTAGGATCTCCTCGGGAGTTTTGCCGGCAAGCGCTTCGGTTTTCTCCTTAGCCTCCGCTTCCTTAATTTTTTCATCCGTCGTTTCCGCGTAAGAAGCAAGTTTCTTTTGCAACTCGGCGACAGCCTTTTCCAGTTCTTCGACTTTGCCGGTAAGTTCCCTAACGGAATCGGATAATTCCTCGTCGTTTTCCGCCTCGGCGACGCAGGCCAATAATAACAAAGAACATATCGCTTTTTTCATAGCGGCTTCCTCCTGACAACGGACGTAATTTTAGCGCGTTTTGGCGTCCCCGCGCAATTTGCTTTCCGCCGTCGCAGGTCGTTTTTCTATAGACTTTTGCCTCTTAAATTGATAAAAGCAAACTGTTTATAAAAATGTGGAGATTTTAGTGGCATTGAAAATTCGTTTGGCTCGCGGAGGAGCAAAAAAGAATCCGTTTTACAGGATCGTCGTAACAGATTCTAGAAATCCAAGGGACGGCGCTTTTTTGGAAAGAGTCGGTTCATACAATCCATTTCTGCCTCATGAAAATCCAGAAAGAGTCGTCGTAAAAGCGGAAAGAGTAAAATATTGGCTTTCGGTTGGGGCTAAACCGTCCGATAGAGCGGCGGTTTTGTTTAATAAATTAGAGTTATGCGAAAAACCGACCGTTCGCGAAACTCCTAAGAAGTCCGCGCCAAAGAAAAAGGCTCAGGAAAGATTAGAAGCTCAACGTAAGCAGGAAGAAGCCGCGGCGGCAGCGGCGGCCGCTCCAGCCGCCGAATAACGGCGAATGCTAGAAATTCTGCGGGTTACAGGAGCGTTTGGAACGCGGGGAGCTCTCCGCGTTTTTTCTTTTTCTAAAAATATTACGCAATATAAAAAGATATACGACGAAAACGGCGTAGAGTTCGCGTTTCGCATAATAAGATTCCTTGGCGGCGTCAGAATGGCGGCGTCAATCGAAGGCGTAAACGATAGAAACGCCGCGGAAGCTTTAAAAGGCCGAATATTTTACGTTAAAAAAACCGATCTGCCAAAGATTGCGGAAAACGAAGTCTACATTTCCGATTTAATCGGCAAAAAAGCCCGCGTCGCCGATTCGGATATAAGATGCGAAATAACCGGCGTAGAAAACTACGGCGCTGGCGATTTGATCGAGATTTCTTACGAGAACGAGAAATTTCTAGTTCCGTTCACAAAAGCAAATTTTCCAGATTCAGACAACGAAATCCTAATAACCGCCGAAGCGTTCGACGGATTTAGATGACGATCTACTCTAAGATGACGAAAAGGCGGCGATATTTTCCCCTCGCGCCGCCGCGTCTTCCAGGAGGAAATTAACGCTTTTTCGGCCGTTCCAAGTAGAAATCGTCGCGGTTCCCAGCGCGTTTATAAAATTTATCTCGTTCAACAAGACGTCGCCCAGCGGGGTATTCAAGCTTCTGAACGATATGCCGCGTATTGAGTTTCCATTTTCATCTGTCAAAGAAAATGACACATGGTTTTCCCCGACGACTTTCGCGGAGGTTATCCTCACGTTCGGGATTACGAATTTAGGACGTTTATTGCCCGCTCCGAACGGCTCTAGAACGGCTATTGATTCGATGAGAGCGACGGATATTCTGTTCAACGGCAACGCGCAGTCGGCGGTTAATTCCGGCAGACGAGACTCGTATTTTATATCCGAGGCTAAAAATTCCAGAAGATCGCCTATTTTCGACATATCGACGGAGAATCCCGCCGCCAACGCGTGACCGCCGCCGGAAAGTATAACGCCTTGCTCTACGCCCCGTTTTACGATTCCTGAAATATCTACGCCTTCGATCGATCTGCAGGACGCCTTGCCGATTCCGTTTGCGTCGCGGGATATTACTATCGACGGTTTGCCGTATTTGTCTTTCAATCTTCCGGCGATAATGCCGATAATTCCTATATGCCAATCAGCGTCGCAAGCGCAGACGAAGTTTTGATCTTCTTCCGCAAAAGAAGCGGCTTTTTCCATCATTTCCGATTCGAGCGCCTGCCGTTCTTTATTAAGATCGTCTAATCGCAGAGCTATTTTTCTCGCTTCGATTGGATTTTTTGTCGTAAGCAGCTTGAGGCTTAAATCGGCGGATTCCATCCTTCCGGCGGCGTTTAATTTTGGCCCTAGAAAGAACGCGATCGTCTCGGCGTTGACGTCGGAGCAGTTTTTTAGAGTCGATAGCAAAGCGTCCATACCCAAATTTTGCCGCCGCTTGATAATTTTTAATCCGGTCGAGACAAACGCTCTGTTAAGTCCGACTAAATCGACTACGTCGCATACGGTCGCTAGAGCTACCAAGTCAAGATAGCTCGCCAAATCAGGCTCTTCTTTTCCCGCGTAAAAATTTATCTCTTTTAACAAGCTATTAATTGCGACCACGCATAGAAAAACTACTCCCGCCGCGCAGAGATACTTATAATCGCCCGTCTCGTCCGGCCTGTGCGGATTTACCAAAGCAAAAGCCGCGGGAATTTCCGACATCTTATGATGATCGAGAACAATTGCGTCGATTCCGTTGTCTTTCGCGAATTTTAACTCGTCTATGGCGTTCGCTCCGCAATCGACGGCAATTATTAAACAATCTTTGTATTTTTCTATGTTCGCGACGCTTAGTCCGTACCCTTCGTCCATTCTATTTGGGATTGAATACGCGCAATCCGCTCCTACGCGCTCAAAAAACTTGAGCAAAATAGCGACGGACGACACGCCGTCAACGTCGTAGTCTCCCAAAACCGCTATTTTTTGCTTATTTTTTATCGCTTCGATTATGCGATTCGCCGCTCGCTCCATATCGACGAAAATAAACGGATCCGGCATGGAGTTTCTTAAAGAAACGCGCGCGAACGCTTGCAGATCCTCTATCCCTCTGTTTTTTGCGAGAATCTCGACGATATCCGACGATTCGTCTATCTCGCTCCGTATATTCCATATTTTATTTGTCAGCGACACGATTTTGTAATTCAAGCGAATGTCTTTCTCAGATTATTGCAGAAATATAACCGTTCTCGCGACTTTTGCAAAACGAATTTTAGATCGCGGTAATTACTCCGCTCCTTTGAACGTAGTCATAAAAAAAGCCCTCGAAGCGAGGGCTTTTGTTTATCGGATAAAGAACGGACGATTAGAAATCGTATCCGCCGCCCATTCCTCCGCCTGGCATAGCTGGAGCTTCGGCTTTCTTTTCCGGCTTTTCAGCGATCATGCATTCGGTTGTCGCCATCAAGCTTGCGACTGAAGCGGCGCTCTGCAACGCGATTCTAACGACCTTAACAGGGTCTATGATGCCCGACTTTATCATGTCGGCGTATTCGCCTTTTCTGGAGTCGAAGCCGTAGTTGAAGCTGTCGTTTTCAAGGACTTTTCCAACGATCAAGGAAGCGTCCAAGCCCGCGTTTTCAATGATCTGGCGAGCTGGGAATTGCAAAGCTCTCTTCAGAATGTCGATTCCAAGACGCTCGTCTTCAGACTTGTGCTGCAAGTTCGACAGAACTTTCGTCGCTCTCAGAAGGGCGAATCCGCCGCCTGGAACGATTCCTTCCGCTACCGCCGCGCGAGTCGCGTTAATAGCGTCTTCAATGCGATCTTTGCGTTCTTTCACTTCAATCTCAGTCGCGCCGCCAATTCTGATTACCGCTACGCCGCCGGACAATTTCGCCAATCTCTCTTGCAGTTTCTCGCGATCATAATCAGATGTCGTGTCGTTAATTTGCCTCTTGATTTGTTCGCAGCGAGCGTCAATTTCATGTTTCGCTCCGCCGCCGTCGACGATGGTTGTGTTTTCCTTATCGATCAGGACTTTTTTAGCCGATCCGAGCATGCTCATATCAATAGTATCCAGCTTAATGCCCAGTTCTTCGCTGATTACCTGACCGCCGGTTAGAATAGCGATGTCCTCGAGCATTGCTTTCCGTCGATCGCCGAACCCTGGAGCTTTTACGGCCGCGACTTTTAATCCGCCGCGCAGTTTGTTGACTACCAAAGTCGCCAGAGCCTCGCCTTCAACGTCCTCGGCAATGATCAACAACGGTCTGCCAGATTGGGCGACCTTCTCCAATATCGGGAGCATCGGCTGTAACGCGGAAAGTTTTTTCTCGTGGATAAGAATGAATGGAGATTCAAGCTCGCAGGTCATCTTCTCTGTATTTGTAACGAAGTAAGGCGAGCAATAGCCTCTGTCGAACTGCATGCCCTCGACGACTTCTAACTCGGTCTCGAGAGATTTTGCTTCTTCGACGGTTATAACGCCTTCTTTACCGACTTTTTCAAACGCTCTAGCCAACATTTCCCCGACTGAAGCGTCGCCGTTTGCGGAAATCGCTCCGATTTGGGAAATCTCTTCGTTAGTCGAGATCTTCTTGGAAACTGAGTTTAGCATATCGACGACGGCCTTTACTCCCGCGTCAATTCCGCGTTTCAAGTCGATTGGGTTGATGCCGGCCGCGACTACTTTTACCGCTTCTTTGAAGATGCCTTGAGTCAAAACCGTAGCGGTGGTGGTGCCGTCTCCCGCAAGGTCGTTGGCCTTGCTAGCGGCTTCTTTTACCATCTGAGCGCCCATATTTTCGAATTTGTCGCAAAGTTCTATTTCTTTAGCGACGGTAACGCCGTCTTTTGTTACCTTCGGAGAACCGAAGCTCTTCTCAATCACAACGTTTCGGCCTTTAGGTCCGAGAGTAACCTTCACCGCGTTTGCTAGCTTGTCTACGCCGTTCAATAACTTATTGCGAGCGTCGACGGAAAATTTTATTTCTTTTGCTGCCATTTTCTATCTCCTCAACTTAATTATTTATCTATTTCTTCAAAATTCCTAAAATATCCGACTCCTTAAGTATCGTGTACTCTTCGCCGTCGATTTTAACCTCGTTCCCGCCCCATTTCGCGAAAAGAACTCTGTCTCCGACCTTTACTTCCAAAGGATGAACCTTTCCGCATTCGTCTCTAGCTCCAGAACCGACGGCCAACACCTCGCCCTCGACCGGTTTTTCCTTAGCGGTGTCGGGAATGATGATTCCGCCTGGACTTTTCTCTTCTTGATCGACTCTTTTGATCAACACTCTATCTTTTAAGGGTGTGAAACTCACTGCTTTTGTCATGTTACCTCCGCTTTAACTAATTAATTAAGAACTCTTAAATCGAGTGAAAGTACAATTATCATAAATTGTCGCTGAAAGCAAGGAGCGCTTCGCCGATGAAGCGTTAAAACGTCCGTTCAATGTCTCTCCGTCATCCTAGAGGAGGACAAAGTCCGACGAACCCGCCTAAAGGATTAGAAACCGCATTATGGTTGAAGGGAATAATGAATTACTAGCTTGTTGTAGTCGACTTTATTTATTTTACGTCATTGCGAGAAGCGAAGCTCGAAGCGCGCCAGAAAAGCGAAGTAACCAGTATAAATTCTGGATCGCCGCGTCGGACTCCGTCCTCCTCGCGATGACGTAAAAAGGCGTTTTAGGATAACGAAAATATTTGATATCTCCACGCTAAATCGATTTTTTTAATCCCTTAGACGGGTGACGAAGAAACCGCGCGATTTTCACGCGTCTTCGACGTATGGATCCTTCGCTTCGCTCAAGGAAGACGGAAGAAGTCTTATTCTTTACCTAAAACCATAAGAGAACGAATAACGCCCGTTCGACGGCCGTTCATCTACTTCGCTTTTTCTAGAGCCTTTATTATCTCGTCCGGCGTTAGAATCTCGTCAAGTAAAATTCCTTCGGGAGCGTTTTGCCCGTAAACGACGGTAAACGGAATGCCGGCTCGTCCGCGATTGTCGATGAATTTCATTAACGCGTCGCTCTTTTTAGTCATGTTGGCTTCGATAAACTCTACGTCGTTCTTTTTTATGTAATCGGCGACTTTAGGATTATCTAGCGCTCGAATACGATTGTACTTGCACGTTAAACACCAGTCGGCGGTTATATTAAATACGACGGTTCGTTTTTCGGATAGTTTCGACTCTAGCAAAGCGAGTTCTTTACAAGAATCGACGGGCTTCGTCGAGAAATCCGTAAATATTCGTCCGCAGAAGCATAGAGCTAGAAAGGCGAGCGCGAGTTTGCGACGATCTTTCTTCAACAGCGCGGCCAGCGTCGCGAACGACAGAGCGTACAACGCCGTCGCGGTCGCGCTTAAATAATTCGACAACAGCCGGAAGAGCCACAAAAACGCGATCAACGCTCCGCAATCGACGATCCTTTTTAAAATTCCTCCGCAATTTTTAAATTTTAATAAAAATTCGGCGGGAATTAGAAACGAGAGAAAATAAGGCGCGCAGAATCCGGTCGCGATCGCGAAAAACGCCGCAAATAAATCGCCGACGGAGCCTTGGATCGCAAAAGCCGCGGCTGTTCCCAAAAACGGAGCCGTGCAGGGAATCGCGATAACGGAAGCCACTACGCTCGACGTAAACGATCCAAAAAACGCGCGTTTTTCGCCGCTAACGTTTATTGACGGGAAAAATTGAATCAATTCGAACGAATACAACGTCAAACCGAATAAAGTCAAAGTCGCGGCTTCGAGAAAATACGGATTTTGAAAATGCGCGCCCCATCCGACGGTTTCTCCGGCGATTTTTAAAAACGCCAAGCAAGCGGCGAACGCTCCGAAACTCGCGTAATTTCCGAAGATCGAGCCTAGAAGCGCTTCTTTCGACGACAACGTCCTCAATTTCATGATAATCACGGGAAGGACGCACGGCATGACGTTCAGTATTAATCCGCCTAAAAAGGCCAATAGCAAAACGAACGTTTTTGAAATCTGCGACTCGCCCAGCTTTATCCAAATTTTCTTGGAAACGACGGAGCAAATATCGCCGCACGCGAAGCAGTCTACAGATAATTCGGCTCTGTCGGGAACGTCTCCGTTTTCAGCTTTGATCAAAAAATTTGCCTTATAAGTCGCGCCGTTTATTCGCTCTAGTTTTCCGTCGCTTTCTATCTTTAAATTTTTATTGGAAAGGGTAGAAATATCCGGCGCTTTAGGCAATTTCCATCCCTCGGGAACCGATATCGTCAGCTCGCAGCGGAACTCTCCGGCCTTTATTCGTCGGCAATTCGCTTCGATTTCTAAACCGGCAATAGGACGCGACAGAACTTCCCAAAAGAACAACAAGCCGCCCAGAATTAAAATAATTTTTTGCGCAATAATTCTCATTTTAACGGAAAATTAACATATATAGCGTACTATCGCGATTATAGCGAAAGAGCCGCATATGAACAACAAGGATAACGACATATGGAATTTGAAAGGAAAGATTTTGCTTTCGACTATGTCTATTTCTCACGCATATCTTAATAAGTCTATGATTTACTTGTGTTCTCACGACGAAAAAGGAGCGATGGGCGTTATAGTCAATAAAATAATTCCAGAGATGAACGTATTCGAGATTTTTAAGAAACTTAAAATTAATACCGAGGGCTTAAAAAATCTGAACATTCATTTTGGCGGAATTGAGGAGATAGACAGATGTTTTATCCTTCATTCGGACGATTATATGTCTCCTAACAGTAAAATAATCGGCGGGCATACGGCCTTGATGATCAACGGAGACATTTTGAAAGTTATCTCCTCCGTCGGCGGCCCGCGGGAAAAACTAATCTGCATGGGCTGCTGCGTCTGGGAAGCCGAGCAGCTGGAAGACGAAGTGGCGGCCAGTTGCTGGGTTCCGATAGACGCGGACGACGCGCTCATATTCGGAGACCCAAAAGCGGACAAATGGAGCAAATCTCTGCTGAAAATCGGATCAAATACCAACGTATTTTCGGATTTACAAGGAAACGCTTAGTTTTTTATTTTAATAAGATTCAAAAAAAAAAAAGATTTTACTTTGCAATAATGTAGTTTTATTATTAATCTATGAATTTAGAATGGTTTAATATGAGAAAAATTTTATTTGTTGTTTTGGCGATAACATGCGCGCGCTGAAGGTATGCTAGCTCTAAGCAATTCCACATGCTTCGACAAAGAACTGAAAGACGCGTTGCTCTCTCTGAGTGACTCCGCATACTTCGATTGTAACGACATGCGACTCGAGGTGCCCTTTCACACTAAGAGGCCTACCGAAAGACCTAGAGTCCTGCACATAAAACCCAACTACGCTGCTACCTCCGCCATTACTGATGCCAACGTTTGCGATCTGAACTTCCTGAAGGACCATATACCAGGCTGCCAAGTACTGACAGTACGAGCCGATAACTTATCCTACGAACAATCACTAGTCGCACTGGATAATGCCGACGTAGTGATCTTGGGAGGTGGCGAAGGGTCGCAGCTAGGCCTAACCACCATGGAGGGGACATTCCCTGAACTACTCCGGTACTTCGTGTACTCGGGCGGCCATGTAGTTTTCTTGCACGAGTCATTATCCAGATTAGGCGCCTGGAACTACTTCCCAACGAAGCTCGCTATGGTCGCAGCTGCAGTGCCTCTATACCCAAAAAGATTCGACCACGCCATACTAACGGAAAAAGGGAAACTCTTATTAGGCTACTCTCAAGCCGACCTCCCAGCAATCATGGAAGTAAGTAGAACCCACCAATGCGCGAGCTTCATGCCGCGGTCTAGCGCGGCTATACTGGCTACTTGCGATAAAGGCGGCTGTCCCTGGCTCATCGCCTCCGCTGACCATAGAATTCTCTACACGGAAATAGGCCACTACGCCGCGGGCACAACAACAGCCCATGAACGGCGCTTTCTCTCCGCCTTGGTCGCCGCTCTCACAAGCGAAGCCCTAGACTTGGCCACACGACCTATCACAACGGTGACAGCCCACTGAGGCGCCCGCGCTCCGCCACCGCTGAATAGCCGCAAGAAACAGCGAACGTAATACAAGCCCGCGAACGCTTTTCGGCTTGCGGCAGAGAAAAGACATTAACGCGGATTGTAGCGGTCGCCCTCGTTAGATCGCGCCGCATTCTTTATACGAAGCCGATCATTTGTCGCTGCTCCGTCATCCTTAAGCGAAGCGAAGGTATTCTCACTTTTCCGTCATTCTGAGCGCAGCGAGGAATCTATGCGATGAAGACGCTTAAAAATCGTCTGGACCGACGGAAATGGGACATGCTCCCACATTCATCCGCAGGATTAGCGTTCATTCTTGTGTAAAGGTTGAGTTAGCTGGCCAAAAATCCGCAAGGACGAATATTATTCGCCCCTACAATCCGATATTAATGCAAAGACGAAACGTCGCCGTTTTTCTTCCGTCATTCTTGGCCGCAGGCCGAGAATCCAGTGAAATATCAGCATTTTCTGAATCCTCGCTTCGCTCGCAAGAATGATGAGAGAGGGGAAGGAGTCGTATTCCATTGCTTTCCCCCCTCACCCCAACCCTCTCCCGCAAGGGGAGAGGGAGCGTGGCGTCGAGTCTGCCTCGCAATAAGAAAGAAAAGAGAATTGTTCTTCTGACTCTTAAGTCTCATACCCTCGACGAGTTGCCGTATTCCCCCTCTCCCCTTGCGGGAGAGGGTCGGGGTGAGGGGAATTAAGGCTTCCTCCCTATTTATTTCGTTGGCGAGGCGGATGATTGTCTGCGTAAAGGACTACGAGGCGATTAAGGCGAGGAATAGCGAGACGTTCTCGAGAGTGAAGGATTTTTGCGCTTATCACGGGTTCTCGCATCAGAATTTCATGAAGAGAGCTATCCGTTCGAGGTTTTGCTCGGAGAAATGAGGATGGAACGCAGGTATACGAAGCCGTACAGGCCTGAGACAAACGGGAAAATCGAGAGGTTTTGGAAGACGCTGAACGAGGAGTTTGTCGAGGGAGCGTTGTACGAAAACCTGGACGATCTGAAAAACGAGCCGCTAGGGTTCTTGGTTTACTATAATGAACATAGGCCTCATAGCTCTATTAATAATACCCCAAAAAATGTATCGAATTAGTTGACTTCTACAGCAACGACGTAAAAAAGGGAAACGTTGTCGTTTCCCTTTTTGTTATATTTCTAAAACAACGCTAAAAATTACGCTGCAGGCGCGGCTTCGCTGGTTTCGTCCGCTTGCGCCGGAGGAATCTTTGCCGATTCATCGCGATCAAGAAGTTCTATGACCGCTATTGGAGCCATGTCGCCTCTGCGGAATCCGCATTTAACGATACGGGTGTATCCGCCGTTGCGTTCGGCGTAGCGGGCGGCCAGAGGGCCGAATACTTTTGAAACTAAATCGTTGTCCCGCAACTTTGCAAATAAATTTCTTCTATTCGCGAGAGACGAATTTTTTCCGAGCGTGATCATTTTCTCGACGATCGGACGCAAATCTTTCGCCTTTGGAAGAGTCGTAACAATCTGCTCGTATTTTAGCAACGACTTCGCAAGGCTTTGAAACAACGCCTTTCTTTGAGCCGATCTTCTATTGAATTTTCTACCGCTAATCCCGTGACGCATCGCAAATCTCCTTAAAACTTATTTTCCTGAGCTTTTTTCGCAAAGTCCTCGACATTTTCAAGCGGCCAGCCGCTTACTTGCATGCCCAAGCATAATCCCATTTGAGAAAGAACCTCTTTTATTTCGTTCAACGATTTTCTTCCGAAGTTTGGAGTGCGAAGCATTTCGTTTTCCGATTTTCTAACGAGATCGCCGATATAGATGATGTTGTCGTTCTTCAAACAGTTCATAGAACGAACGGAAAGCTCGAGGTCTTCGACTTTTTTCAGTAAATTGACGTTGAAAGGCAACGCCTGCTCGAGGTCTTCGTTAGTCGTCTCGACTTCCTCTTCAAAATTGACGAACTTCTGGAATTGATCTTGCAAAATCTTAGCGGACATAGCGACCGCGTCTTCTGGAGAAATCGAACCGTTAGTCTCTACCTCGAGAACCAATTTATCATAGTCGGTGGTTTGTCCGACGCGAGTGTCTTCAATTTTATAAGCGACTTTTTTCACCGGATTAAATATGGAATCGATGAAAATAGTCCCCGTCGGAGCGTCGTCGACTCTATTCTGCGCGCCCGTTACGTACCCGCGGCCTACGGCGACCGTCATTTCCATAGAAAAAGTCGCGCCGTCCGCAACAGTACAAATATAATGATCTGGATTCAAAACCTGGATCTCCGACCCAAGCTCAAACATACCCGCTTTAACGACGCAAGGCCCTTTAACGTCGATTTTCATCTTGCGAGGAGTCTCGCTTTCCATTTTTAAAGGAAGGGATTTAACGTTCAAAATAATATCGGTAACGTCTTCCGAAACTCCGGCCACGGTGGAAAACTCGTGTAAAACGCCTTCAATATGTATAGAAGTTACGGCGGCTCCTTTTAAGGAAGATAACAAAACCCTGCGCAAAGCGTTTCCCAGAGTTACGCCGAATCCTCTTTCCAAAGGTTCCGCGACGATAGTCGAAACGCGTTTTCCGGCGACTTTCCCGCCGACCGCGTCGTCGATTTGAACTCTGTAAGGCTTAATTAAATCTTGCCACTGTTTTTGAATCACTGTAAACCCCTTTGTTATTCTGCGTTACGTTTTAATTAAACCCTACGACGCTTAGGCGGTCTGCAACCGTTGTGAGGAATCGGCGTTACGTCTCGTATAGACCCGACGATTAAACCGAGAGACTGGAAAGTCCTCAACGCGGATTCTCTTCCCGAACCAGGCCCCATAATTTCCACGTCTACGTTTTTCATACCGCGTTCGATTGCTTTTGAAGCCGCTTTTTCAGCAGCAACCTGCGCCGCGTAAGGAGTTGATTTACGCGAGCCTTTAAAACCTAAACTTCCGGCGGAGCTCCAAACGACCGCATTGCCTTGAGCGTCCGTAACGGTGACCATCGTATTGTTAAAAGTCGCGTTAATGTGAATAACGCCGTTTACGATGATTTTCTTGTCTTTTCTCTTGGTTTTTTGATTTTTTTTATAGGCCATGAAGTTCCTCTATTATTTCGTTACTTTCTTTTTACCAGGAATCGCTCTAGCTTTTCCTTTTCTGGTGCGAGCGTTCGTGTGAGTCCTCTGTCCGTGAACCGGAAGGCCTTTTCTGTGTCGGAAGCCTCTGTAGCATCCAAGATCCATCAATCTCTTGACGTTCATAGTGACAACTCGTCTTAAATCTCCTTCAACCTGGTAATCGCGATCGATTATCTCGCGAATTCTTAGAACTTCGCCTTCGGTAAGTTCGTAAACTCGCTTAACGTCGGGAATACCGGCTTCGCGGCAGATAAGACCGGAACGATGAGGGCCTATGCCGTAAATATATCTTAAAGCGAATTCAACGCGTTTTTTGTCAGGTAAATTGACGCCAGCTATACGAGCCACAAATTATCTCCTTTTTTCTATGCCTAAACCGCGCAGACAATCGTTGACTTTCCGCGCAACTTCTTCGGGCGTTCCCTTCCCGCAAATCTTGATTATTCTATCGGAATAATAAGCCGAAACTGGAAGAGTTTTTTCTTTATACGTATTCAACCTATTCCTCACGACCGATTCTTCGTCATCTGTTCTCTTTATCAACTCGCCGCCGCATGAACAAACTTCCGCCTTATCCATCGGACCGTATGTCGCGCCGCATTTAGCGCAAACTCTGCGTTTAGATATTCTTGCGACAACTTCGTCCGCGTCCACGTCTAATTCGATTACGCGTATAGAATCCGCCGCCGCGACTTTATCTAAAACTTCCGCTTGGTTTTTCGTTCTCGGATACCCGTCTAAAAGAATAACCTTTCCGCTTGCCGCGACTTTTTCTATATTTGTTTTTACCATCTCGTTCATAACGTCGTCGCCAACTAAGTTTCCAGCTTCTAGTATAGCTTCGACTTTACGACCAAGATCGGTTTTTTCTTTTACTTCATTTCGTAATAAATTTCCAGTGGAAAAATAACAAATGTCATATCGCTCGGCTAAATGCTGGGCGACGGTTCCCTTTCCCGAGCCTGGAGCTCCAAGAAGAACCAGCAGATTTATTTTGCCGCTCATTTACGCCTCTTATCCATTTTTTTAAGAACGCCTCTATATTGATGCGAAAGTATGTGAGTGTAAATCTGCGAGATAGTGTCCATCGTTACGCCGACGATAATAAGAACGCCGGTGCCGCCAAATATAAAGTGAACTCCGAATTTTGCGTTCATAATATCCGGCAAAATACAGACGAACGACATGTAAATAGCTCCTACGACAGTTAATCTCGTTAAAACGTAGTCAAAATAATCCGCCGTCGCTTGCCCGGGACGAACTCCAGGGATAAAGCCGCCGGCTTTTTTCAAATTATCCGCCGTTTCAGTAGGGTTGAAAACAATAGCGGTGTAGAAAAACGAGAAAAATATGATCAAACCGATTAGGATTAAAGAAAACAGCCATCCGCCCCTACTGAAAAAAGCGATAAACGATCTAAATAGCTCATTTTCAGTATTGCTAACTAAATTAGCCAACATTAAAGGCATGGATAACAAAGAGTAGGCGAAGATTGGCGGAATAACTCCGGCAGAGTTAATTTTCAACGGCAAATGATTGCTCTCCGCGCCCCTTCCTTGAGAAATCATGGCTTGTCTCTGAGGATAGCTGATCGTAACGCGTCGCTGCGCTCTTTCCATAAAAACGACAAAGACGATTACGGCGATCGCAACGGCGAATATAACGACGACCGAAAAAGCCGACAAAGCTCCCGCTTTTCCCATTCTAAAAATGTTTGCGACGCTGGCCGGCATGTTCGCTACGATACCGGCGAAGATTAATAAGGAAGATCCGTTTCCGACTCCGCGAGAAGTTATCTGCTCGCCGAGCCATACTAAAAACATAGTTCCGCAAATTAACGACGGCACGGCGATTAACGGAAATATTTTTCCTATAACGACCGGACTTCCTTGAGAACTCATCAAGAATATGCTTATTCCGTAAGCCTGAAATCCGCAAATAGCGATAGTCAGATATTTTGTGTATTGGTTTAGTTTTCTACGACCGGTTTCGCCTTCTTTTTTCAAAGCTTCCAAAGTTGGAGAAACCATCGTAAACAATTGAATAATAATGCTCGACGAGATATACGGCATTAAGTTCAACGCAAAAACGGTCATACGGCTTAAAGCGCCTCCCGAGAACATGTTGAACATGCCTAAGATACCGCCGCTGCTTATGTGTCTATTGGCCAATTCAGAAATTGCAACCGGATCCAATCCAGGCAAAGGAATGTAAGTGCCAATTCTATAGACAAAAAGAGCTAGAATTGTAAAAAGCAACCGCTTTTTTAAATCGGATGCTTTTGAAAACGCTTCTAAGCTCAAACCTTGATCAAAAACGGCTCCAGCCATATTGTTTCCTAAACTATTTGAACCTTTCCTCCAGCGACTTCGACTCCGCGGGTCGCCGCGTCGGAAGCATATGCTACGGAAATCTTTAAAGCCGTTTTTAATTCGCCTTTTGCAAGCAAACGAACTGTTTTGGAAGTCATTCTAACAGCGCCGACTTTTTTCAAAACCTCAATATCCACTTCCTGATCCTTAGAAAGAGCTTTTGCGTCGCAAAGTCTTTGTAAGTCCCCTAAATTTAGGCAGGAAATAGAAGCTCTATCTTTTCTAGATACAAAACCTCTCTTAGGCAGTCTCATGTACAAAGGCATCTGACCGCCTTCAAACCAAACTACTTTTCCGCGACCAGAGCGAGCTTTCGCCCCCTTATGACCGTAGGAAGACGTTTTACCGCAACCGGAGCCTATGCCTCGACCGAGAGCTTTTCTATCTATCCCGTTGCGAGCCTTTAACCCGCTTAATCCAAAGCTAGCCATTGCATTCCTCGACTTTTATTAAATGAGAGACCTTTCTTATCAGACCTCTTATGCAGCCGTCGTCTTTAACTACGGCTTTTTTACCTATTCTACCCAAGCCGAGAGCTTTTAAGCTCAAAACCTGCGTCTTTTCGCAACGAGCCGAGCTTCCGGTTTGAACGACGCATAAAGAATTTGTCTTTTTCTTAGTCATAGAACCGCTCCTACTTCGTTACCGCGCGACGAGAAGTAATTTCTCCGATTTTTTTGCCGCGTTTATTCGCTATATACTTCGGAGACGTTATCGATTGCAACGCGTCGAAAGTCGCTCTTACCATATTGTGAGGGTTTGCGGTTCCGATGCACTTGCTAACTACATCCTGAATTCCAAGAGCTTCAAACACCGAGCGCATCGCGCCTCCGGCTATGATTCCGGTACCGGACGGAGCCGAACGTAAAACGACCTTCCCCGCTCCAAAATTTCCTACGGAATCGTGATGCAGCGTTCTGCCTTCCCGCATAGGAATCCTTATCATAAACCTTTTGGCTCTCTCAGCCGCTTTTTTAACTGCGTCCGCCACCTCTCTGGCTTTGCCGTTGGCGTACCCTACCCTGCCCTTTCCGTCGCCTACGACGACAAGCGCCGCGAACGAAAATCTTTTTCCACCTTTTACGACCTTAGCAACTCTGCTAACAGCCACAAGTTTTTCCGTATAAGCTACTTCTTCACGAGCCATTAAACCATTCCCTAAAACAATAATCCGCCGCCGCGGGCGCCGTCGGCGAGATTCTTTACTCTGCCGTGATAATTATATCCGCCGCGATCAAAAACCACTTCTTTTATTCCCGCTTCCTTTGCTTTCGCCGCGATCAGTTCGCCGACCTTTACCGCTACTTCGCAATTGGCGGTTTTGCCGCCTTTAAAGGCCTTATCTAGCGTCGAAGCCGAACACAAAGTCTTTCCGCAAGAATCGTCGATGATCTGAGCGTAAATATGACGCTCTGACCTAAAAACCGAAAGCCTTGGTTTTCCAGAAGAACGAAGACGAGCTTTATAACGGACTCTTTCCGCGCTGCGTTGAAATGTTTTATCAAACCTAGCCATGACTACTTCTTCTTTCCTTCTCTAAGGTTTCTGCATTTCTCTCCGTCGATGAAGATTCCCTTTTTTTTGTTTCCAGAATAAATAAAAGGCGACGGAGTTCTAAATCTCTGCAAACTCTTCGCAAATTCGCCAACTCGCTGACTGTCGGCTCCCGAAACGAGTATAGCCGTAGGGGTTTCGCAAGCGACTTTTACGTCGCTGGGAATTTCAACCGTTACGTCGCGACTGTATCCTAGCTGCATAACAAGATTTTTTCCCTGGACGCTAGCTTTATAACCAACTCCGACAAGATTAACCTTCTTCACAAAGTAAGTCGACAACCCCGCGATCGCTTTTGAAACGATAGCTCTGCAGGTTCCCCACATCGATCTCGCCGTCTTGCTGTCGTCGCAAGGCTTAAATACGACCTCGTCGTTCGCTATCTCCGCTTTTACGCCTTCGCGAACTTTAAATTCGAATTCTCCGTTTTTACCTTTTCCCGACAATACGCCGTCTTTTAACGAAACGGTCACGCCGGACGGAATTTTTATAGGATGTTTTCCAACTCTCGACATTTTAGAATACCTTACACAAAACTTCGCCGCCGACGTTATTCTCTTTGGCTTCCGCGTCCGACATTACTCCTTTAGAGGTAGACAATATATACACGCCGAATCCGTTAAACACGGAGCTGATTTTTTTTAACTTGGAGTAGACTCTACAGCTTGGCTTAGAAACTCTATCTAAGACGTTTATCACCGGCCTTCCATCATAGTAACGAAGATCGACTCTTAATACGGGACGATTGTCT
Source organism: Holosporaceae bacterium (assembly GCA_031262635.1). Taxonomy (GTDB): domain Bacteria; phylum Pseudomonadota; class Alphaproteobacteria; order UBA3830; family UBA3830; genus JAIRMQ01. Next base: position 4,092 of record JAISHN010000020.1, on the reverse strand, counting down.
ACGGAAACTTCCCTGAAACCGTTTATGTAACCTTCCCGCTCCAAAACCTTCAGAACGCCGGCCTTTACCTTAGAAGCCGGAATATCGACCGTCCCAAAGTAACGTTGGCAAGCGTTTTTGATTCTTGCGAGCATATCCGCAATAGGATCCGTCATCATTTCTCTTTTTCTCCTACCAACTTGCTTTGCGAACGCCCGGGATCAAGCCTCCGGCGACCATTTCTCTCAACATAATTCGAGAGACGTTAAACTTTCTGTAAACGCCGCGAGCGCGTCCTGTGATAACGCAGCGATTGCGAATTCTCGTAGCCGAAGAAGTCCTAGGCATAGCCGCTAACTTCAACTGAGCGGCAAAACGCTCTTCCGGCGGAATAGTTTTATTCATAACAATAGCCTTCAGGCTATCGCGCTTCGCTTTTTTCGACTTTACGGTTTCGCGAATTCTTTTTAACGATTCAACGCTACTCAAACGAGCCATAATCTCCTCTTACGAAACAAACGGAAAATTAAACGCTTTAAGCAAAGCCGCCGCATGAACGTCGTTGCCTGAGCTTGTGACGACCGTCACGTCTAAGCCGCGAATACTTTCCACATTACTTACGGAAATTTCAGGAAAAACTATCTGCTCCTTAATTCCAAAGGAATAGTTGCCGTTTCCGTCGAACGACTTCTTAGATAATCCGCGAAAGTCCCTCACTCTTGGAAGAGCGATGTTGATCAAGCGATCCAGAAACTCATACATTCTGTCCCGACGAAGCGTAACCATCGCGCCGATCTTCTGTCCCTGTCGCAACTTAAATGTCGCCACAGACTTGCGAGCCGTAGTCGCGACCGCCCTCTGACCGGAAATCATCGTCAACTCTTCGACCGCCTGCTTAACGTGCTTGCTGTCGGTAGTCGCCTCCCCTACTCCCATATTTAGAACGATCTTCTTCAACGCGGGAACTTCCAAATCGTTGGAAAAACTCAACTCCGACTTAAGCTGCGGAATCACTTTTTCAAAATAATAATCTCTCAAACGAGCCATAATCTTCTCACGCCTAATTTATTGCAGCGCCCGCGCGTTTAGACACGCGAGTTTTCTTGCCGTCGATTACCTTCATTCCAACGCGAACCGGTTTATCGTCCGTAGGATCGATTAACATTACGTTGGACGCGTGTATCGACTTTTCCATCTTTATCAATCCTCCGGCGTTCGACATAGAAGGTTTCTGATGCTTCGTACAGACGTTTACGCCTTTCACGACAACCCTTCTTTCGTCTCTCAAGACCTGAAGGATTTCTCCTCTAGCTCCTTTGTCTTTACCGGTAATTACTTGAACCGTATCGCCTTTTTTAATACGCCATCTTTCCATTATAGAACCTCTGGAGCCAATGAAATTATTTTCATCATATTCTTAGACCGCAGTTCTCTCGTCACCGGACCGAACACGCGGGTTCCTATCGGCTCCCCTTGTTTGTTGATCAAAACCGCCGCGTTTCTATCAAAACGAATAACGCTGCCGTCCTTGCGATAAACTGGAGCCGCCGTTCTTACGACCACCGCCTGCACTACCTCGCCGGCTTTTACTTTTCCGCGAGGAATAGCTTCTTTTATGGAAGCGACGATAACGTCGCCCACGCGAGCGTATCTACGACCCGCTCCGCCGAGCACTTTTATGCACATTATCTCTTTAGCGCCCGAATTATCCGCGACGCTCAACCGCGATTGCATTTGTATCATATAATAGCTCCCTCGCCGGAGTTGTTCCCAACGACCACCCAACGCTTTGTCTTAGATATAGGGCTCGTTTCTTGAATAACTACCTTATCGCCGATTCCATACTCGTTTTTTTCGTCGTGAGCGTGATATTTCTTCGTAACGTTCACATATTTCTTGTATTTTGGGTGTTTTACTCGCCTCGTCACTAAGACTGTAACAGTCTTGTCGCACGCGTTGCTTGTGACTACGCCCTCCAAAACGAATCTAGACATTCTTTACTTCTCCATTTGCGAGCGATCTTACACATTTTGCAACATTTTTGCGAGCATTTTTTATTATATGAGCAGAAACGCTTTCCCCTAAAATTTTACGAAAACGAATTCGCATGCATTCTCTTTTTGCAGCGTCTAATTCGGCGGTTAAAGATTCGCCGACGTTTTTCTTTTTAGCCATGACTAAGCGCTCCTCATAACTATTTTCGTTTGAATAGGCAATTTTGCCGCCGCTAAAGTCAAAGCTTCTCTCGCGATTGATTCGTCGACTCCGTCCATTTCAAACATAATCGTCCCTGGATATACTCTGCACGCCCAATATTCCACGCTGCCTTTTCCGCTTCCCATTCTGACCTCCGCAGGCTTTTGAGAAACAGGAACGTCTGGGTAAACTCTGATCCAAACCTTACCCACGCGCTTCATACAACGGGTGATCGTCCGTCTCGCCGCTTCGATCTGAGCCGCCGTAACGCGAGCAGGTTCCGTAGCTTTCAAACCGTAAGAACCGAAGTTTAAAGAGTATCCTTTAGAAGCAATTCCTTTGATTTTACCCTTGAATTGTTTCCTAAATTTCATTTTTGCAGGAGACAACATGCCTTATTCCCTTTCCTGTCTGTCGCCAACGCGTCTCGGTAAAAAGATAGGCTTTATGTTGTGGGTCTCGCCCTTGTAAATCCATACTTTTATGCCGATTGTTCCATAAGTGGTATTCGCTACGGCGATTCCGTAGTCTATATCGGCTCTCAGAGTATGCAGAGGCACCTGCCCTTCCCTATACCATTCCATTCTCGCGAGTTCCGCTCCGCCAAGACGACCGGAGCAATTTACTCTGATCCCTAGCCCGCCGGATCTCAAAGTCGACTGCATAGCTCTTATTACAGCCCTTCGGAATCCTACTCTTTTTTCGATCTGAGAAGCGATCGAATCCGCGACCAATTTTGCGTCGACGTCCGGTTTTCTAACTTCGACTATATTTAAAGCGACGTCTCCGCCAACCAAGGCGATCAAATCTGAACGCAATTTTTCGATCCCGTTGCCTTTCTTGCCGATTATAACGCCAGGTCTCGCCGTGTGTATCGTAACGATGACCTTTTTCGCGAGTCTCTCAATGCAAGCTTTCGAAACGCCCGCTTGTTTTAATTTTTCGCTTATGAATTTTCTTATCTCAAAATCCTGACGCAACAAAGCCGCGTAGTCGTTCTTGGAGTACCAGTTGGAATTCCAATTTCTGGTTATCCCCAAACGAAGAGAATTTGGATTTATCTTCTGTCCCATATTTAAGCTTCTCCGGTTTCACACAAAACGACCGTTAAACGGCTAAATTTTTTGAGGATAGGCGCTCCGCTGCCTTTCGCGCGAGCTCTAAATCTTCTAAGCGTAATGGCTTTTCCAACGTATGCCTCTTTCACGGTTAGTAAATCGATGTTAAGCCCATGATTCGTCTCCGCGTTAGCTATCGCGGAAAGAAGAGTTTTTCTTACGTCCTCGGCTACGGCTTTTTTGCAGAATTTTAAAGCGTCCAACGCTTTGCCGACTTTCATGCCTCTGATTAATTCGGCGACTAGATTAACTTTTCTAGGCGACGCTAAAACCATCCTATCCTTGGCTATAACGTCAATGGACATTGGAATTATATTTAACCTCTTAGCCATTGCGATTACCCTTTCTTCGCCGCTTTTCTGTCGCCGGAATGCCCAAGAAAGGTTCTCGTCGGAGCAAATTCGCCCAACTTATGTCCGACCATTTCCTCGGTAACTAAAACCGGAATAAATTTGCGTCCGTTATGCACTGAAAACGTAACCCCGACGAAGTCTGGAATTATCGTAGAGCGTCTCGACCAAGTCTTGATCGGATCGCGGCGGCCGGACTCCAACAGAGTCTTCGCTTTCTTTATAAGGTAACCGTCGACAAACGGACCTTTCCATACAGAACGACTCACTATCTCACCTATTTCTTTCTACGCGTCAAAATAAATTTATCGGACGGCTTAGCCTTCCTTCTAGTTTTATAACCCTTAGTAGGTTTACCCCATGGAGTCACTGGATGTCTTCCACTCTTCGTCTTTCCTTCACCACCACCGTGAGGATGATCTATCGGGTTCATTGCAGAACCTCTGTTC